>JACPUR010000003.1 GCA_016192135.1 Candidatus Tectomicrobia bacterium
CCCCGCCCGCCCCGCAGCAGAGCGAGCGGTCGCGCGAGCGCCGGAGCTCGCGGTAGTCCCCCGAGATCCGGTGGAGGACCTCGCGCGGGGCCTCGAACACCCCGTTGTGCCGGCCCAGGTAGCAGGGGTCGTGGTAGGTGAGGGAGGGGAAGGCGCGCTTCGGCTTGAGGCGGCCCTCCCGGATGAGGTCGGCGATGAGCTGGGTGTGGTGGATGACCTCGTACTTGCCGCCGAAGTCCGGGTACTCGTTCTTGTAGGTGTTGAAGCAGTGGGGGCAGGTGGTGATGATCTTCTTGATCCCGTAGCCCTCCAGGGTGGAGATGTTCTTCTTGGCGCACATCTGGAAGGTGAACTCGCCTCCCGCGCGCCGCGCCGGGTCGCCGGTGCAGGACTCCTCGGGGCCCAGGATGCCGAAGTCCACGCCGGCCGCCTTGAGCACCTTCACCATGGCGCGGGAGACCTGGATGTTGCGGTCGATCATCGAGCCCGTGCACCCGACCCAGAAGAGGTACTCGGCCTTCTCGCCCTTGCCGAAGACCTTCACGTCGAGGCCCTCGTACCACTCCTCGCGGTTGTGCTGGGCGCCCACCCAGGGGTGCATCCGCTCTTCCATGGACTTGAGGAACTGGCGCGCGTTCTCGCTCGTCTTCGATTCCATCATCACGAGGTAGCGCCGCATGTCCACCATCTTGGGGATGTGCTCGATGTAGACCGGGCACTCGTGCATGCAGGCCCCGCAGGTGCGGCAGCCCCAGAGCTCCTCCTCCAGCACGGCCGGGGCGGGCGAGCCCTCGGCCCGCTCCCCGAAAAGGGGCGGGCGCCCGGCGGCCTCCCCTCCGCCGCTGCCGTCCGCGGCCCCCTTGCCCGGGAGCCCCGTCCCCACCTCGGAGAGGTGCCGCTTCAGGTCCTGGATGAGCTTCCGGGGGCTCAGCGCCACCCCGCTCTGGGAGGCGGGGCAGACGTCCTGGCAGCGGCCGCAGTTGGTGCAGGCGTCGAGGTCGAGGAGGCCCTTCCAGGTGTACTGCTCGATCCGGTTCACCCCGAGCGTCTCGAGGGACTCGGGGTCCTTCTCCATCGCCTCCTCGATGTCGGGGTAGCTGAGCTTCCCGGTCGTGCCCAGGTCGCGGAAGAAGATGTTCAGGAGGCCGTACCAGATGTGGTTGAGCTTCCCGAAGCCCAGGTAGCCGATGACGACGAAGGCCGTCCCGGCGTGGAACCACCAGTTGAAGCGGTAGAAGGCGCCCAGCCGGTCGATGGTCCAGCCCCGCATGGCGAGGGCGATTACGTAGCCCACCGGCGACCAGCGCGCCATCGCGGGGTTGCCGTTGAGCTCGGTCGCGGCGATGCGCGCGCCCTCCACGGCGAATCCCTGAACGAAGACGAGGAGCAGGAGGCCGAGCGCGATCCAGTCGTCGAGGAGCGTGTTGAGGTGCTTGGGGCGCATGAAGAGGCGCCGCCAGATGGCCATCCCGATCCCGGCGATGGCGAGCAGGCCGAAGAGATCGGTCAGCAGCGAGTACCAGAGATAGACGCTTCCCTTGAGGAAGGGGGTCCGGAGCCATTCCTGGATCGCGATCAGCGAGGTGGCGATCAACTCGGCGAAGAAGCCGTAGAAGATGAAGAGGTGCATGAGGCCGGAGTAGGCGTCCCGCGAGAGCCGGCGGTAGCCGAATACGTCCACCAGGAGGCCGAGGAAGCGCCTGGGGATCTGGTCCAGGCGGTTCGCGCCCGCGCCCGCGCGCCAAAGGAGATAGCGCGACCGGATGCCCTGCGCCATGAACATCAGGGGGAGCAGGGCGAGGAGATACATGGGGAAGATGTGGGTGGCGAACTCCTTCTTCTGCTGCGTGTGGCAGCTCTGGCACTGCGAGGCCAGGGAGAAATTGGGCATTCCGTGGGGATTATGGCAGGTGGTGCACTCGACGACCTTCTGGGGGTTGCGGAGCAGCTCTCCTTCCTTCGGGAAGGCGGCGGCGGAGGAAGCGCACGCCAAGGCGGCGAGGAAAGCCAGGAATCCTCCGGCGAGCATGCGGCGGGCGTTGCGGGCGCGAGCCATTCACTTCCTTTCTTAAGAGCCTCTTACGAGCCGGCATGCTGCGAGCCGCGCGCCGTTCGCGGGGGGCGAGCCGCCGTAAGCTATCAGGTCGTCGGCCCGTCCCGCAACGGCGGGGCGGGGGGGGGGCGAAAGGCCACGCCGGGAGGGGCCGGGATAGTTGATTTTAAGATTCGGTTGATCCTATTCTGGCCGCCATGAGGCTTGATTTTGCTTTCCTCCGTGAAACGACTGCTTGAGGAAACCCTTCCCGGTGTCTGCCTCCGAGTCGCCTCCCATGCCGCAGGAGAAGCTGGATCGCAGAGAGGCGATGATCTCCCTCTCGATGGCCGCGGGGCTCGTCCTCAGCTGCGGGACCGCCGCCTTCTACGGCCTTCGCTACCTGTTCGGAAGGCAGGCCCCCGCCCGGAAGGTCAGCGTGCCCGTCGCGGTGACGGATGACGTGCCGGAGGGGAGGAGCCTCCTGCGCGAGGACCTCTCGGGCCGGAAATTCCTTCTCGTCCGGCGGGGCGAGGGCGTCCGCGCCTTTTCCACCACCTGCACCCACCTCGGCTGCCAGGTCCACTGGAAGCCCGAGGAGAAGACGTTCTTCTGCCCCTGCCACGACGGCGTGTTCGACGCGGACGGCAACCCCGTCTCCGGCCCGCCGCCCGCCCCGCTGGCTCAGTACCCCGTGGAGCTGCGCGGTTCCACCGTCTTCGTCACCATGCCCGAGGCCTGAGCCCGTGAGCGGGAGAATCGCCGGCTGGCTGAACGAGCGCATCCCGCTGGATTGGGACGTGCTCCGGAAGGCGCTCGGCGAGCCCATCCCGCTCCACATGCACAAGTGGTGGTTCTGCCTGGGCGGAACGCCTCTTTTTCTTTTCACCGTCCAGATCCTGACCGGGCTCGCCCTCGCCGTCTACTACGTTCCCGAGCCCGGCAAGGCCTTCGAGTCCGTCCGCTACATCACCCAGGAAGCCCCCTTCGGCTGGTGGGTGCGGGGCGTGCACCGCTGGTCGGCCGAGCTGATGGTGGTGTCGGTGATCCTCCACATGATCCGGGTGTTCTTCACCGGCGCCTACCGCCGGCCGCGCGAGCTGAACTGGTTCATCGGCATGGCGCTCCTCGTGGCCGTCCTGACGTTCGCGTTCTCGGGCTATTCCCTCGTCTACAACCAGCTCTCCTACTGGGCCACCGTGGTGGGCGCCAACATCACCTCCTCCATCCCGCTGGTGGGAGGCCTGGCGGGGGGCTTCATGCGGGGCGGGCCCGAGATCACCGCCAACACCCTCACGCGCATGTACGTCCTCCACGTCGTGGTGCTGCCGGGGGCGACCGCCGCCCTGATCGCGCTGCATTTGCTCCTGCTCCGCCTGCACGGCGTGAGCGAGCAGGACGGGAGGGCGGGGGAAGGCGAGGCGCCCGGGCGCTTCTTCCCGTTCTATCCCGATCACATGATGACCGAGCTGCTCGCCGGCCTCTTCCTGATCTTCCTCGCCAGCCAGCTCGCCATCGTCCTGCCGGCCGGCCTCGGCGATCCGGCCAACCCCGCCGTCACGCCCGAGCACATCCGGCCCGAGTGGTACTTCTGGCCGGTCTTCCGGTACCTCAAGCTCTTCTCCGCCCAGGTGGGGATCATCAGCATCCTCGTCTTCGTCGCGGCCATGTTCGCCTGGCCCTGGATCGACGCTGCCCTCGAGCGGCGCTTCCCGGGGCGCAACGTGGGCTTCGGCTTCGGCGTCTTCGCCGCCGTGACGATGGTCATGCTCATCGTGGTGGAGGGCCTCTCGGAGCAGCCGGCCTATATCGCCCTGTTCTTCGCGGTGGGCGTTGCCGTGACCCTGGCTTTGTTCGTCCTGAAGAGCCTGTTGAGACAATGAACGGAGGGTTCCCCGCGTGAATTTGCAGGCCAAGCAGGTGGCGGTGACGGTGCTCAGCCTTTTCTTCCTGGGCTCGCTGCTCATCGTGGGGTACATCGAGAGCGAGCGCTTCATCCCCGAGAAGCGGCCGAAGCCGGTCGTCACGAAGAACAACCTGGGCTGCATGAACTGCCACGCCGACAAGTCCCCGGCCGTGGTCGCCCAGTGGAAGGAGAGCCGCCACGCCGCCCTCGGCGTCGGCTGCATGGACTGCCACGAGGCCAAGAAGGGGGACCCCGACGCCTGGGAGCACGAGGAGGCGCTCGTCGCCATCATCCCCACCCCCAAGGACTGCGCCCGCTGCCATGAGAAGCAGGCCGAGGAGTTCGGCCGGAGCGCCCACGCCCGCGCCGCCGAGAACGTCCCCCCCCTCGGCAGCTTCCGCGGGGAGGCGGTGGCCGGGGGCCTCGCCGAGGCGATCGCCGGGTGCCAGAAGTGCCACGGCAACGAGGTGAAGGTCCGCCAGGGCGGGACTCTCGATCCCGCCACCTGGCCCAACACGGGGGTGGGCCGGACCAACCCCGACGGGAGCAAGGGCTCGTGCTCGGTCTGCCACACCCGCCACCAGTTCGCCTCCTCCCAGGCCCGCCGGCCCGAGAGCTGCGGCAAGTGCCACCTCGCCCCCGAGCATCCGCAGATCGAGACCTACGCGGAGTCGAAGCACGGGCTCCTCGTCCAGTCCCGCATCGGCGAGATGAACCTCACCAGCCTCGAGTGGATCGCGGGGAAGAACTACAACGCCGCCCCCACCTGCGCCACCTGCCACATGAGCGCGACCAAGAGCCTCCTCCTCACCCACGACGTGGGGGAGCGGGTGGCCCGGGTCCTCTCCCCCGCCGCCTCCAAGACGCGCGAGGACGCGGAGCGAAAGCGCAAGAACATGCTCAGCGCCTGCAACGCCTGCCACGGGCCCGAGTACACGAAGGCCTACTTCGCGCAGTCCGACAAGGTCCTCGACGAGTACAACCTGAAATTCGCAGCCCCGGCCGAGGCCATCATGGAGGCGCTCAGGGCCGAGGGGAGGCTCACCCCCGACCCCTTCGACGAGAAGATCGAGTGGGTCTACTTCGGGCTCTGGCACCAGGAGGGCCGCCGCCCCGGGGAGGTCGCCCGCATCTTCAGGTACGAGTTCCTCCCCGAGGCCGAGCGGCTCTCCCCGGGCATCGCGGCGCGCTTCGCGAGGAACTAGGCGGCGAGGGCCGGGCCGGAAACGCAGATTCGCCGAGCGTAAGGTTTCCGCGCCATATGTTATGATATGGAAGCTTTATATGATTAGGAGGCATAGCATGAAGTACAAAATCGCGCTGTTGAAGACGGATGAGGGCTACAGCGTCTCCGTCCCTGGCCTGCCGGGCTGCTGGTCGCAGGGTTCGACGGAGGAGGAAGCGCTCCAGAACATCCAGGACGCGATCCGGGAATATCTCGCCGCCCGCGAGGGGCTTTTGGAGGGGGCGGAGGTGCGCGAGGTCGAGGTCACGACCTAGGCGTGCCGAGAATTCCCGGCGTTAATCATCATGACAGGCAGGGCAAACACACTGGCCTTGAGAAATATTTGGTTGAAAAAGATATACGGAAACAGCGAAGGAAGAGCTGATGAAGTTCATTGCTGTTGACGTCGAGACCGCCAATGCAGACATGGCCTCAATCTGCGCGATTGGCGCGGCAGCCTTTGAGGACGGCCAGCTTTCTTCAGAATGGTATTCACTGGTTGATCCGGACGATTACTTTGACCCGGTAAATGTCTCCATCCACGGTATTGACGAGCGCATGGTTGCCGGGTCGCCGACATATCGGGACGCAGCGAGCACCATTGAACGGCTTTTCTGTGACGCAGTGGTGGTGACGCACACGCATTTTGATCGGGTAGCAATCCACCAAGCCGCACGTCGGTGGACCCTTGAGCCGCCTCGCTGCAACTGGCTAGACTCAGCCAAGGCGGCGCGCCGCGCCTGGGCGGAGTGTGCCCGGAGTGGCTATGGGCTTGCGGACGCGTGCAAACGGATTGGCTACAAGCTACGTCCCCACAACGCCTTGCACAATGCCTTGGAGGATGCGAAGGCCGCTGGACACGTGCTACTCGCGGCGATGTCCGAGATGGGGCTTGATCTCGAAGGCATTCTCCGACGGGTCCGCCTGCCGATCGATCCCAGCAGTGCAAGTTCCGGAGCAATTAAGCGCACAGGTAACCCGGATGGTTCGCTATTTGGTGAGGTGGTCGTATTCACCGGCGCGCTGGAAATACCTCGGCGTGAGGCGGCTGACTTAGCTGCTGTCGTTGGATGCGAGGTGGCACCGGGCGTGACTAAGGCAACGACGCTCTTGGTTGTCGGTGACCTGGATGTGAAGCGGCTGGCGGGCCACCAGAAGAGTTCCAAGCACCGCAAAGCTGAGGAGTTGATAGCCAAGGGTTTTCCTATTCGGATCATCCGCGAGACTGACTTCCGCGAGTTCATAGGAGCGGCCCAAGACGGAGTTTGAAATAAGCCACTACGCCGCCTGATGGTTGGACACACCGCCCCCACCCAGCGTAAAATTTCCTTGGGTGAAGCTAAGCCAAGGAGATCATCATGACCAAGGCTTTGGAGAAGGCTTTCGAGGCGGCCGCCCGGCTGCCCGAGGCGGAACAGGAGGCTCTCGCCGCCGCCATCCAGGCCGAGATCGAGGCGGATGCGGAGTGGGAGAAGTCTTTCGCCCGCTCGCAGGATAAGCTGGCCCGGCTGGCCGAGGAGGCGCTCGCGGAATACCGGTCCGGGAAGACGCGTCCGTTCAATCCGGACGAACGGTGATTTCCCACACCAGCGAACGTTTCCGAAAAGCGTTTCAGGACCTTCCTCCCCATGTACAGCACCGCGCCCGTATGGCTTACCGGACGTTTCAGCAGAATCCGAGCCATCCCAGCCTTCAATTCAAGCGGGTTCATCCCGTCCAGCCGATTTTTTCCGCCCGCGTCGGATTGGGCTACCGCGCTGTTGGCGTTCGGGAGGGCGATGTGGTGATCTGGTTCTGGATCGGGATACATGCAGATTATGAGCGGCTTTTGGCACGGCTATAGATGGAGTCCCCCATGCCCGAGCGCAAGATCCGCGTCCTGGTGGCGAAGCCAGGCCTGGACGGCCACGACCGCGGCGCCAAGGTGGTGGCCCGGGCGCTCAGGGACGCGGGGATGGAGGTGATCTACACCGGGCTCCGCCAGACGCCCGAGCAGATCGCCTCGGCCGCCCTCCAGGAGGACGTGGACGCGGTGGGTCTCTCCATCCTCTCGGGGGCGCACAACCTCCTCTTCCCGCGCATCCGGGAGCTGCTGGACGCCCAGGGGATGGAGGACGTCCTCCTCTTCGGCGGGGGCATCATCCCCGAGGCGGACGCCCGCGCCCTGAAGGAGAAGAGGGTGGACGCCGTCTTCACCCCCGGCGCCCCCCTGCACACCATCGTCACCTACGTGCGGGACGCGGTGGAGGCGCGCCGGGCCGGGAAGGGGGCCTGATGGCCCGGGCGAAACCCGCCCTGTCCCTCGCCGGCCTTCTTTTCCTTCTGGGAGGATGCGCGGGGGCCCCATCCCCGAAGGAGCCCCCCGCCGCGCCCCCGGCGGCGGCTTCCGGCCAAGCCAAGCCCCCCTCCGCACCCTCCACCGGGCAGGCCATCGCCCTCTTCAACCGGGGGGAGGAGCACTTCCGCCACGGGGAGTACCCCGAGGCGGAGCGCCTCTTCCTCCAGGCCGCCGAGGCCGACCCGCGCCTCCATCCCGCCTTCCAGGCCCTGGGCGAGGCCCGGGAGAAGACGGGCAAGAAGAAGGAGGCGGCCGAGGCCTACCGCCGGGCGCTCCGCCTCAAGCCGGACGACCCCAAGGCCCACCTCGCCCTGGGGCGCCTGGGGGAGGAGGGGGGCCAGATGGAGGCGGCGCTCTACCACTACGAGCGGGCGGCCGGGCTCGCGCCGGACAGCTTCCTCGCGCACTTCCGGCTGGGGCTCCTGCGGGCGGAGCGCGGGCAGGCGGACGCGGCCATCCACCATCTGCGGGCGGCCGTCCGGCTCGACCCCTCCCACCCCCGCGCCCGCTACCTCCTCTGGATGGGCCTCGCGCGGCGCGGCGGCTCGGAGGGCTACGAGGTGGAGCTGGGCCGCGGCCTCGTCGAGGAGGGCAACACCCTCCCCATCCGCTTCTACCAGGGGCAGGCGGCGGAGCACTTCCGCGCGGGGCGGGTGGAGGAGGCCCTGCGCGCCATCCAGAAGGCAGTGGACGTGAACCCGAACTGGCGCGGCCGGGAGTGGCGCGGCGTCATCGAGGACATGGAGCGCTACCGCCGGGCGAGGCGGTAGCACTTGCGCGAAACCAATCCGAACCCAGCCTGAACGCAACCTTTCCCCGCAGGGCGCGCCGCGCCAGGACTGCGGAAAAACCTTGAGTCCGATTACGGCGAATCATTGACCCTGGCGGGAGGGCTCCCTATACTCTCTGCCGCACGTTGGCTTTATTCCGGATCCGGGCGTCATAGCATGGGAGTGCACATGAAGCGCGTGGGACAGGCGGTGGCCGCTCTCTCTCTCGCCCTGGCGCTGGGCGCCTGCGCGAAGGAACCCATCCAGAAGGCCGTGGCGGGCAGCCTCCTTCCGGCCGAGGAGAACGTGGTGGTGACGAACCACTGCCAGGGCTGCCACCTGCACGCCAAGTTCAACGCCGAGGCCCACCTCGCCAAGATCCGCGACCTCTACCCGGCGGACAGCCCCCTGCGCGAGAACACCCAGTGCCTCAAGTGCCACCAGCTCAAGCTGGAGAACATCTTCCGGAACGAGGTCCGCCGCACCGAGTTCCCCCACAAGAACCTCGTCGGTTTGACGGACATCCCCAAGCCCGCGGCCGTGGTGAAGGCCCCGGACAAGAAAGAGATGCCCAAGACCGAGGCGGAGCAGAACAAGCGGAAGTGGTACTTCTTCTATCTGTTCTGAGCCTGATTTCCCGCGCGAGATGATGGCAGGGGCGCACCGGATGCGCCCCTGTTTCTTTCGGCCCTCCCCCTCCGGGGGAGGGTTGGGTGGGGGAAGCCATCTTAATGCTTGCCCTCTCCCCGTCCCCTCCCGGCGGGAGGGCAGAGCAATCTGGGTTTCATTGCCGCAGGGGCGTGTGGCATACGCCCCTGCTTTTTTGTGCGGTCCGTAAGGGCGATCCTTGTGATCGCCCCTAATTTCCTTTCCCCGGAATGGCGAACACGAGGTTCGCCCCTACGGACGTATTCGCGGTATCGCCCCCTACCTCCTCCCCGTCGGATCGAGCCAGTCCCTGAGGCCGTCCCCCAGGATGTTCAAGCTCATCACCGTGAGCGCGATGGCGACCCCCGGGAAGAGGGTGAGGTGGGGCGCGATCAGGAGGAAATCCCGCCCCTCGGCCAGCATCGCGCCCCAGCTCGGCTCGGGCGGCTGGATGCCCAGCCCCAGGAACGAGAGCCCCGACTCGGCCACGATGGCCCCCGCCGCCCCGAAGCTCGCCTCCACGATCACCGGCGAGATCAGGTTCGCGAGCAGGTGGCGCGCGAAGATGCGCCTAGGCTTCGCTCCCGCCGCCCGGGCCGCCGTCACGAACTCCCGCTCCCGGAGCGAGATCACCTGGGCCCGCACCAGGCGCGCGTAGCCCACCCAGCCGAAGGCCGCAAGCGAGACGACCACGTTCGAGAGCCGGGGGTCCAGCACCGACATCAGCGCGATGGCCAGGAGGATGCCCGGGAAGGCCTGGAACACGTCGGCGAGCCGCATCAGGCCCTCGTCCCAGGCCCCGCCCGCCGTGCCCGCGAGCCCCCCCACCGCGGTCCCCACCAGGAGCGAGACGAGCACCGCCGTGAAGCCCACGAGGAGGGAGACCCGCCCGCCGTGGAGCACCCGGCTCAGGATGTCGCGCCCCAACTTGTCCTGGCCGAAGGGGTGCTCCGGCCCGGGCAGGGAGAGCCCCCCGGCCAGGTCCTGGGCGTAGGGGTGGTGGGGGGCGAGCCAGGGCGCGGCCAGGGCGGCCAGCACGAGAAGGGCGAGGAGCGTGCCCCCGAAGGCGAGGGCGAGCCGGCCGCGCATCAGCCGAGCCTCACGCGCGGGTCGAGCCAGGCGTAGGCCAGGTCGGCCAGGAAGTTCACCGCCACGTACACCCCCGCGATGAAGAGCACGCAGCCCTGGACGACGGGATAGTCCCGCGCGGCGATGGCCTGAATGGTGAGCCGGCCCACCCCCGGCCAGGCGAAGACCGTCTCGGTGATGATGGCGCCCGAGAGTAGCGCCCCCATCTGGAGGCCCAGGATGGTGATGAGGGGGAGGCAGGCGTTCCGCAGGGCGTGGAGCCAGAGCACCCGCCGCTCGGAGAGCCCCTTGGCGCGCGCCGTCGCCAGGTAGTCCTGGGGCAGCACCTCGAGGAGGCTCGACCGCGCCATCCGCATCAGGATGGCGGCGAGCGCCATGCCCAGCGTGGCGGCGGGCAGCACGAGGCTCAGGGGCCCCGCCCGGCCCGAGACCGGGAACCAGCCCAGCCCCAGCGAGAAGGCGATGATGAGGAGCGGCCCCAGCCAGAAGACGGGCAGGCTCGCCCCCAGCACGGCCAGCATCCCCGCGAGGAGATCCAGCCACGAGCCCGCCCGCCGGGCGGCCGCCATGCCGAGGGGGAAGGCGATCAGCATGGCCACCGCGAGGGAGGCCAGGGCCAGCTCCGCCGTGGCGGGCGCGCGCTCGGCGATGAGGCCCGCGACGGGGCGGCGCTGATGGAGAGAGCTGCCCAGGTCGCCCCGGAGGAGATCGCCCAGGAACTCCGCGTACTGGACGGGGAGGGGGCGGTCGAGCCCCAGGGCCTTGCGCATCTCCTCGCGCTGGGCCGGGCGGGCCGTCTCGCCCAGCATGAGGTCCACCGGGTCGCCCGGGATGACGTGGGTGACGAGAAAGACGAGGGTCGAGACCCCCCACAGCACGGGGAGGAGCAGGAGCAGGCGGCGCAGGAGGAAGCGGCGCATCTAGCGCTTCTCCCCGGCCCCCGCGGGGGCGAAGCGGGCCCGGGCGAGCGAGATCAGGTCCTCGTTCGGGTAGACCTCGAAGCCCTCGATGCGGCGGTCGAGGGCGGCGGCGTTCTCGGCGTGCCAGAGGTTCACGTAGGGGAGGTCCTCCGCCAGGATCCGCTGGACCTCGTGATAGAGCGGCGCCCGGCGGCCGCGGTCGAGGACGCGCTGGGCCTCCTCCACCAGCCCGTCCACCCGCCGGTTCGAGTACCGCCCCCGGTTCAGGCCCTCGGGCGGCGCCTGGGCGCTGTGGAAGACGAAGCGGTAGATGTCCGGGTCCGAGATGCCCACCCAGGTCAGGCTGTAGAGCTGGAAGTTCCCGGTGCGGATGTCCCCGAAGAAGGTGCCCCACTCGTAGGCGCGCACCTTCACCTCGATGCCCACCCGCGCGAGCTGATCGGCGATGACGCTCGCGGTGCGGCGGCGGATCTCGCTCTGGGAGGTCTTGAAGACGAGCGCGAAGCGCGGCAGGGGCCCCGGGCCGTCCGGGTCCGGGAAGCCCGCCTCGTCGAGGAGCTGCCGGGCCCGGGCCGGGTCGTGGTGCAGGGCGGGGAGGCCCGGCGCGTGGGCCCAGTGCCCGCGCGGGAGGAGGCCGTCCGCCTTGCGGGCCAGGCCCTTCAGGATGTGGCGGATGATGGGATCCCGGTCGATCGCCAGGGCGATGGCGCGGCGGACCTTGGGCTTCGCGAGAATCGGGTCCCGCAGGTTGAAGCCGATGTAGGTGAAGTTCGTGCCCGGGCGGCTCTGGACCCGCAGGCGCGGATGGGCCTCGAGGCGCGGGAGGAAGTCCGGCGAGAACGTGCTCTGCAGCAGGTGCAGGCCGCCGCTCTCCAGCTCCAGGATGCGGATGGTCTCCTCCGGGAGGATGCGGAAGATCAGCCGCTCGAATTCGGGCGGCGCGGGGTGCCCCGCGAAGGCGGCGAGCTCGATCTTTTCGTCGGGCACGAAGCGGACGAAGCGGAAGGGCCCCGTCCCCACGGGCCGCGATCCGAAGTCCTTGCCCGCCCCCGCCGCGCTCCGGGGCACGATCCCGACCATGAGCGCCTCGGGGAAGGAGGCCGAGGGCCGCTTCAGGCGAAAGGCCACCTCGCGCGGGGAGGGGGTCTCGATGGCGGCCAGCTCCCGCAGCGCCGCCGCCTTGGGGGAGCCCATCGCGGGATCGCGGATGGAATCGAAAGTGAACTTCACGTCCGCCGAGGTGAGAGGAGAGCCGTCGTGGAAGCGGATGCCCTCTTTCAGGCGGAAGCGGTGGACGAGGGGCGAGGCCTCCCACGCCTCCGCCGCGTCCAGGGCGGCGGCGCCCGAGGCGTCGTAGGCGAGGAGCTGGCGAAAGAGCAGGCGCTGGAGCTGCCAGGAGATGGCGTCCTGGGAGAGGCGCGGGTCGAGGCTGGTGGGGTTGCTGTCCACCCCGACGATGAGGGCCCGGCCGCCGGCGGGAGCCTCCCCCCCGCCGCAGCCTCCCCCGGCCAGCAAGACGGCCAGCAGAAAGGCCGCCAGAATCGCGGGCGCGGCCCGCCGGGCCGGTTGCCGGAAGCGCGGGAGCGGCGAGAGGAGCTGGCGTGGCGGAGAAAAGGTCACGGGTCGGGCCATTCCGGAGGGCGGAGCATCCCTGTCCGGGACGTTGTCACAGCGGGGCCGCAGCGTCAACGGCGAGGCCCGCGCGCGCAGGATTGCACGATTTTTGCCGTTAAAATTGCATCAAATTGCCTGGATATCCCCATTAAGGATTGCAGGGTGCGGATGAGGCGTTTATGATAAATCCCGTGCTTGTCGGAGGAATATCCCGCATGCAGTCGAGGTTCCATGCCTGGAGGGCGATCAGCGGTTTCGTTCTCGGGCTGATCCTTCTCGCCGCGCCGGCGGTCCAGGCGCCTGCCCAGGAGGCGGCCCGGCTGAAGGAAGGCGAGAAGGCGCCCGTCTTCGAGATCCAGGGGTTCAGCTCCGAATCCCTGATCGGCAAGAAGCACCTCCTGCTGGTCTTCTACCGGGGCCACTTCTGAGGCCATTGCCAAAGGCAGCTCGTGGAGCTGCAGGAGCATCTCAAGGCCATCCGGGAGAGAAATACCGAGGTCGTCGCTGTCAGCACGGACGGCGCCTTGGAGATGAACCTCTCGATCCGGGAACTGGGTGTTCGGTTCCCCCTCATCTCGGATCCGCAGCAAAGGGTGATTCGCCAGTTCGGCGTTCCGCTTCTGAAAGATGGGGTCGCGCGGCCCACGACGGTCCTCATCGATCTCAAGGGCATCGTCCGGCTGGTTTACGTGGGAACGGATTTTTCGGATCGGCCGTCCATCCGGGCCATTCTCCAGGCCCTGGCTTGGCTCTGACGCCCCCGGCGAGAAGGCGCAGCATGAGCGTGACCCCGGCAGTGAGAATCGGCGCTTCGGCCCTCGCGGGCGCTTTTGCGCTCCTTCTCGGCATGGGAACGGCCCATCCGGCCCCCGCCCCCAAGGCGGTGCCGAAGAAGGCCGAGCCGGGAATCATGTCGGCCGCGGCCCTGGAGGGGGGCCTCCGGCGGGCGATCGCGCGGCAGTGCCAGCGCCCCGGCAGCGTGAGCGTGCACGTGCGCTCCCTCACCGCCGGGGAAACCCTCTTCTCCCACGAGGCCCGCGAGAAGCGCATCCCCGCCTCGAACCTCAAGCTGGCGACGACCGCCGCGGCGCTCGCCCGCCTCGGGCCGGACTACACCTTCCCCACCGACGTTTACTCCGACGGCGCTTTCCGGGGCCCCCTGCTCGCGGGGAACCTCTACTTCAAGGGATACGGCGACCCGTTCCTCGTGCAGGAGCGGGTGCGGGAGCTGGCCCACGAGCTCCGCGCGCGGGGCCTGCGGCGGGTCAAGGGCGACCTGGTGGCGGACGAAACCTACTTCGACTCCGAGCGCTTCGGGAAGGGCTGGCACGCCGAGGGCTCGCTCCGCCCCTACCAGGCGCCGCACGGCGCCCTCTCGTTCAACTTCAACGTCATCTGGGTCATCGTCACGCCGGGGCAGAACCCGGGCGAGCCCGCCCGGGTGCGCCTCGACGCCCCGGCCGAAACCGTCCGGCTCGAGGGCGGAATCGAGACGGGCCCCCGAAACGGCCGGCCGGCCGTGCAGTTCTCCCGCCACCTGTCGGGCGGCCTCGACCGCATCCGGGTGGGCGGCACCGTGCCCGCCGGGGGCTCGCAGGTCACCTATCCCGTCACCATCTCGGACCCCGCGATGTACGCCGCCGGAGCCTTCGCCCTCTTCCTGAAGGAGGCGGGGATTCTCCTGGAGGGCCGGATCCGGCGCGGCAGCACCCCGGCCGATGCCGAGCTCCTCGCCCGCACGCTCTCCCGCCCCCTGGGGGAGCTGGTGCGCGACGTGAACAAGATCAGCAACAACTTCATGGCAGAGCAGATCCTCAAGACCCTCGGCGCCGAAGAGCACGGGCTGCCCGGGACGGCGGAGAAGGGCGTCCGGGCCGTGCGGGATTTCCTGGTGTCGGTGGGGGTCCCGGCGGACGGCTTCGAGCTGGCCGACGGCTCCGGCCTCAGCCGGCTGAACCGCTTCTCGGCGGAGGGTCTGGTGGCGCTGCTCGAAGGGGTGCACCGCGACTTCCGCCTGCGCCCGGAGTTCGAGGCGTCGCTCGCGGTCGTGGGGGTGGACGGCACGGTGCGGAAGAAGCTGCAGCGCACCGGCTCGGTCCGGCGGGTGCGGGTGAAGAGCGGCCTCCTCGACGGGGTGCAGAGCCTGAGCGGCTACGGGCTGGCCGACAACGGCGAGCTCATCGCCTTCGCCATCATCTCGAACGACAGCGCCTGCCACGCCGAGCGGCTCTTCCGCGACATGATCCTGGACATGACCGATCTGGACCGCCCCCTGCCCCCCGCCCTGGCGCATGAGACGGCGGGCGTCCGGCGGACCCTGGCCCTGCCGATGCCCGATCCCCGCCGGAGGGACAGCTGGCGCGCCCGGCACCGGGCCCGCCTGGGGCCCGCGCCGGAGACGGCCGACACGGCCTCGGTCGGCAAGGTGAAGGCCTCGGCGGGGGAGGAGGTTCCCCCAGCCGGGCTCAGCATCATCGAGAGCGAGAGCGCGCCGCCGGGGGACCGGGGCGCGCGTCCGTGACCCCTCAGGCCGCCGGCCCCCGCCCCCTCGCGCGCGGGGCCGCGGCGCAATCGTGGCGCGTCCGCCCCGCGGATGAGGACGAGGTCCGGCGCCTCGCCGCCGGGCTGGACGCTCCTCCCCTCCTGGCCCGGCTCCTCTCGCTGCGCGGCATCCGAAGCCCCGAGGACGCCCGGCTCTTCCTCCAAGCCCCGCTCACCGGCCTCCACGATCCCTTCGAGATGCTCGGGATGGACGCGGCCGCCGCCCACCTGGCCGGGGAGGTGGAGCGGGGCGGCCCCGTCGGGGTGTACGGCGACTACGACGTGGACGGCATCACCTCCACGGCCCTCCTGGTCCGCTTCTTCCGCTCCCTGGGAATCGAGGCGCCCTACCACGTGCCCCGGCGGCTCGAGGAGGGCTACGGCCTCCACCTCGCCGGCCTCCTGCGGCTGAAGGAGGCGGGGTGCCGGACGGTGGTGACGGTGGACTGCGGAATCACGGCGGCGGAGGTGGCCGCCGAGGCCAAGGCCCAAGGCCTCCGCCTCATCGTGACCGATCACCACCGCCCGCCCGAACGGCTCCCGGAGGCCCTGGCCGTCCTCAACCCCCGGCGGCCCGGCTGTCCCTATCCCTTCAAGGGGCTGACCGGGGCCGGGATCGCCTTCAAGCTCGCGGCGGCGGTGCGGCGGCTCCTTCGGGACAAGGGCTTCGCGCGCTCCCTCCCCAACCTCAAGCAGCACCTCGACCTCGTCGCCCTGGGCACGGTGGCGGACGTGGCGCCCCTCCTGGGGGAGAACCACATCCTCGTGCGGGCGGGGCTCGGGGCGCTCTCCGCGCCGCCCGGCCTCCCGGACCGGCGCAAGGCGGGGGTCCGCGCCCTCCAGGCGGCGGCGGACCTCAAGGCGGACGAGATCAACGCCGGGCACGTCGGCTTCGTCCTGGGCCCGCGCCTCAACGCCGCCGGGCGGGTGGGGGACCCCCGGGCGGCGGTGGAGCTCCTCCTGACGGACGATCTGGCCGAGGCGCACGCCGTCGCCGTCCTCCTGGACGACTGGAACCACCAGCGCCAGGAGCTCCAGCAGGAGGCGCTGGAGGAGGCGGAGGTCCTCCTCGCGGCGGCCGGGGAGGCGGGCCTCGGCGGGGCCATCGTGCTCGCGAGCGAGCGCTGGCACTCCGGCGTGATCGGGATCGTGGCCTCCAAGCTGGCGGAGGCCTACCGGCTTCCCGCCGCCCTGATCCGCCTCGACGGCGAGGGGGGCCGGGGCTCGGTGCGCGGGGTCGAGGGCTTCCACGTCTACCGGGCGCTCGAGGGTTGCGCGGACTGCCTCGTCCAGTTCGGGGGCCACAAGGAGGCGGCGGGGCTGGCGATCCGGCGCGGGATGGTGGACGCCTTCCGGGCGCGCTTCCAGGAGGCCAGCCGGCTCGCCCTGGGGCCGGAGCGCGGGGAAGAGGTGCTGTGGCTGGACGCCTCGGTGGGCTTCTCCGACCTGGACCTCGGCCTCATCGAGCGGCTGGAGGAGATGGCCCCCTTCGGGCCCGGGAACCCCCGGCCCCTCCTCGGGGCGGCGGGCGTTGAGGTGGTGGGCGTCCCGGGCTTCGCCGGCCGCGACCGCGAGCACCTCAAGCTCGCCCTGCGCCACCAGGGGCGGACGATGGAGGCCATCGGCTTCGGGATGGGCCCCCTCGCGCGGGAGGGCGGCCTCCCCCCCGGCAAGATCGACATCGCCTGCTGCCCCTGCGTCAACCGCTGGCGGGGTTCCACCAAGCTCCAGCTCGAGCTCAAGGCGATACGGCCGGCGGGGGGATAGGAAGGAAGACATTCGGTCATGTTCATGATGATCGCCTAGCTATTGTAGGGGCGGTTCGCGAACCGCCCCTACAGAAGTCGCATCGCCCAAAGATGTCATCATGAGCCCTGCGCTCAGGACAGGCTCCACGAAGAATATCAGTTTGAAATCCTTCGCTCGCTGCGCCCGGAATGACATCAGATCCCCAGGTCCTGGCGGGATGAACCCGCAGGGGCGGCCCCCCATGGCCGCCCCCGCCCGGGGCAGGCACAGGGGCCTGCCCCTACAGAAAATCGGTCGGCGGATTTGTCCGTAGGGGCGAGGCATGCCTCGCCCCTACATATGTGCCTCCCGCGCCGCATCGGTCTCACTCCCGCAGCGTCGCGTACGACTCACGGTCCTCGGGCTTCATCGAGAAGGCAGGAAACAGCGTTTCCTCCAGCCCCTTCGCGAGCAGCATGACCTTGATGGCGCTCCCGAGGCCGCCCGGGTCGAGGAGCCCCATGACGGCGCGCCGCTCGCGGGCGGCGTCCGCCCCCTCCGCGCTCGCCAGCGCCTCGGCGAGCCCCAGCCCGAGCAGGAAGTGCATCTGGTCGGTGAAGCCCCCCAGCCGGAGGCCCGCCCCCTCGGCGGCCCGGAGGAGGGAGGTGAAGTCCACGTGGGCGGTCAGGTCCGTCTCCCCGGGCCGCGCCAGGGCGTTTGGCTCCAGGGTGTGGCCGCGGTAGCCCCGGAGCGTCCCCTCGTGCCTTTCGTGGCCGTAGAGGACCCGGGCGGAGTAGCCATAGTCCCACACGAGAATCGCCCCGCGCTTGAGTTTCGCGGCGACGGCACGGACCCACTCGCCCGCCTCCGGGCAGGCCTCCGCCCGCTGGCCGGGGGCGAGCTCGATCCCCAGGCGCGCGAAGTGGCCCTCCAGCCGGGGGTCGGACAAGGGGCCTTCCACGAGGGCGAGCCCCTCCCCGCGCCGCTCGACGTGGAGCTCCTTCAGTCCCTCCTCCGCCCGGAGGAGGAGATGGACGGGGAGGGCGTCCAGGAACTCATGGGCCAGGACCGCGCCCTCGAAGGCCCATTGGCCCGGGGGCCACTCGTTGAGGCGGGCGCAGGGGCCGCCCGGGCGCCCGGAGGCCCACGGCGCCAGGCGCTCGCCCAAGCGCTCGCGCGCGGCGGCGCTCCGCTCGATGGGCACGTACTCAAGGGCCGCGCGGAAGCCCCCGTCCACGGGTCCCTCGGAGGCGTGGGCGAGGATGTCATGGGCCAGCCAGCCCTCGCCCGCCCCGTACTCAAGGACGGGGAAGACGGCGGGGCGGCCGAGCGCCTCCCAGACCGCCTGGAGCTGGCGGGCCGCCATGCGGCCGAACCAGGGGCTCTGGTGGGGGCTGGTGAGGAAGTCCCCCCCCGCCCCGATGCGCGGGCGGGGCTGGGCGTAGTAGCCCCCCTCGGGATGGTGGAGGGCGAGCTCCATGTAGCGCCGGAAGGGGATGGGCCCTCCGGCCAGCGCTTCCTCCAGGGCCCGCGCCAGGGCGGGATGGGACGCGAGGGGCATTTCCGCCGCTCCAAGGGTGAAATCCGCTGCGAATCAGGGAAAGTCATTCCGAGGGCCGAAGGCCCGAGGAATCCGCTTCTCGTCTTGAAAAGCAGATTCCTCGCTGCGCTCGGAATGACATGCCTCCAAAGTGGTACCCCGTCGCGTGATTGGGGCGCCTTGATCGTTCGCCGCCGCGATTCTATCCTTTTTGAAGCGCGCGGCCTTCCGCCGCCGGCCGCCGCGCCGGAGGCGTCCATGCAAGTGCTTCTCAAGTGCTTCGCCTGGGCCCGGGAGGTGACGGGCGAGGAGGATATCTCGGTCGACATCCCCGACGGGGGGACGGTGGCCGACCTGCGCGCCCGCCTGGAGGAGCGCTACCCGGTCTTCGCCGGCCGCATGGAGTCCATCGCCGTCTCGGTGAACCAGGAGTTCGCCGGGGACTCGGCCCCCATCCGCCCGGGGGACGAGGTGGCCCTCATCCCTCCCATCAGCGGAGGACGCTCGTGATCTGCCGGATCGTGGAAACCCCCATCGACATGCAGGCCCTGGCCGCCCACGTGGAGGAGGCGGAGTCCGGGGCGGTGTGCACCTTCGCCGGGCTCGTGCGGAACCACAGCCGCGGCCAGCGGGTGACCCACCTGGAGTACCAGGCCTACCGGGAGATGGCCGAGAAGAAGATGCGGCAGGTGGCCGAGGAGATCGAGGAGCGCTTCGGCGTCACCCGCCTGGCGATGGAGCACCGCGTGGGCGCGCTGCGGATCGGGGAGGTGGCCGTGGGCATCGCCGCCGCCTCGCCGCACCGCGACGCCGCCTTCAAGGCCTGCCGCTACGCCATCGACCGCATCAAGCAGATCGTGCCCATCTGGAAGAAGGAGTTCGGGGAGAACGGCGCCGTCTGGGTCGAGGAGTGCGCCGTGGACGCCGCCTCCGCCCGGGAGCCGGAGCGCCCGAAGAAATAACCGCCTTCGTGACCTCTCCCCCGCCGCCGCTCTCTCAGGTCGCGGGCCGCGGCTGGAGCTCGCCCTTCGGGGGCGCGACCAGCCGGTGGCGCCAGATGCCGTAGATCGTCGCCGGCAGCAGGAAGACCGCCGCCGCGACCGCCACCTTGTCGTTCGGGTGCAGAAGCACCGCGAGCGAGAACAGCGCCAGCGCGGCCCGGAACATCCAATTGGCGCCGGCGCGGTCGAAGAAGCGCCCGAAGATGGCGCAGGTCATGCCGCAGCAGCCGATTACGATGAGCAGCATGTCCGCGATCTGGGCCCACCCGGGATTCACCACGATATCCTGGCGCACGAAGATGGCGAAGGACATGAGGGTGATGGGCAGGCACAGCTTCAGCGCCAGCCACATGGTCTGCATGAAGGAGGCCTCCGCTATCCGCGCGGCGACCGCGGCGGTGAGGGAGGTCGGCGGGGACAGCTCGCCCCAGACCGCGATCAGGAACGCGAAGAAATGGGCGACCCAGGGGTCGATGCCGAGCTTGCGCAAGGGGTCGACCACGATGACCGCGAGGATGATGTAGGTGGCGGTGGGCGGCAGGCCCGCGCCGGCCAGCCAGCCGAAGACCCACGCCATAAGGATGGTGGCGATGACGCTCCACGCGCCGAGCTCGAGCAGGATCGCCCCCATGCGGTTGATGAAGCCGGTCACCGTGAACAGGCCGATCATGATCCCGAGCGTCGCCAGCATCAGCGTCAGGTAGGACGTCATCTCGGCGTGCGTTTCGATTGCGCGCCGGACGTTGCCGAGGAATGTTTCCTTCCCGGCCTCCGGATCCTTCAGCAGGTTCTTGAAATAGAGGAACGCGAGGAGCAGGAGTATGAACATGAAGAGCGCGGTGAATAGCGCGGCGCGCAGCGAGCCGTAGTTGAGCCACCCCATGAGCATGAGCAGAAAGCCCACCGAGAGGAAGAAGATGGCGGTTTTGACCTGGTCGTAGCGCGGCACCGCCTGCAACGGGATCGGCTCGGGCGGCAGCAGCCGCACGCTCAGGAGGTAGACGGAGAGAGAAACCGTGGAGTAGTAGACGAAGGCCAGGGCGAAGCCCCGGATCACCACGTCCCAGTAGGGCACGCCGAGAAACTCCGCCATCAAGAAGCCGGCCACCGCCATCATCGGCGGCATGATGAGGCCGCCCATGGATGCCGCGGTCTCCACCGCGGCGGCGAAGGCCGCCGGCACGCCGTAGCGCTTCATCAGCGGAATCGTGAAGCTGCCGACCACCGCGGCGTTGGCGGCGCCGCTGCCGCTCACCAATCCGAGCGAGGCCGAGGCGAGCACCGCCGTCTGCGTGACCAGCTGCCGCGACCGGCCGGCGAGCCGCCGCATCACCATGACCATCGCATTCTGCGCCTCGAAGCCGCTCGCGGTACCCGCCAGGAGCATGAAAGCCGCGATCAGCGTCAGCGCGATCTGGGCGTAAAGCCCGTAGATGCCGGTGGCGAGCTCGACGGTGCTCGAGGTGACGACCCGGTAGAAGGTGGTCCCAGGGTGCCAGAAGAAATCGATCGGGCTCAGGTACCCCCACATGGTGTAGGCGACCAGCACGACGTTCACCCAGAACAACTCGTTATGGCAGATCCGGGACAGCTCCATCACCAGGAGGAAGACCAGCAGGCCCACGATGAAGTCCTGTGTGGTGTAGGATCCCTGCCGGTAGATCGCAATCTCCTCGTAGTCGAGAAAGAAGTAAATGAAGGCATAAAGGCAGATGCCGACGTAGCACGCGACGATGGCGTTTTTCGTGGGGCCGGAAAGGGAAGGGTAGAGGCCGTTATCCCGGTGGAGAATCAGGATTTGCAGGATCAGCGCGATCGGCAAGAGGTAGGTGGCGAGCTCGCTCGGGCCGCCAAAGCCCGTGTAGAAGTACCAGATCAGCCAGACGAACATGATCAACGAGACGGCGAAGATCAGATTCTTGACGTTGGCGAGGCGCTTGATTCGCTCCATCGGCATGGCGGCGTCCTATCGCGAAGGGTATCCCTTGCTTTTCGGGTTGCCGGGGCGGGGACTCATGGCGACCGGAAATCACCCTCCCGCCGGGGCGGGGAGCCCGCGCCGGCCATGCGCGGGCCTCCCCCCTGGCGAGAATCAGGCGTTTCCGGATATTCCGCTTACTTGGCGATCTTCCACTTGTCGTTCCACGCCTTGTGCTCTTTCAGGAACTTGGCCATCCCGGCGTGCACGGGGATATGGGGATTGGCGTTGATTCCCTGCACCTGCATGCCCACGAAGTCGCGCGCCATCGGGGTGAAGCCCGGGTCCGCCTTCGCCAGCACCGCGCGCTGGTTGTAGAACGCGGAGAGCATCTTGTAGACGACGTCCTCCGGCATGTCTGGGCGCACGTTGTAGGCGAAGAGGATGGGCACGCCCAGGACCTTCGCCACGCCGACGTCCTTGCTGAAGGCCTGCTTCGGGTCGACCTCCGCGATGGCGAGGCCCGCCGCCTTCAGCTTCTCGACCTCGTTCGGGCAGGGGTTGATCAGCTTCACGTCCGTGCGCAGCTCTGTCTCGCGCCAGTAGGAGGCGAGCGAGCGGCCGGCGGTCGTGTAGGCGACGGCGCCGACGATCGTGCCGGCCTGGAACGCGTCCGACTGGGTCGCGGGGTCGATCTGCACGTGCTTGAACTGGTAGCCGAGCACCTTGTAGATGCGCTGGAAGTTCAGCCAGTTCATGAAGCCGGCGGTGGTGAAGAAGACCGGCTTGCCGCTGAAGTCGCCCCAGCACTTGTACTGGCCGGCCTTGGCGGCGGGGGCCGCCATGAACGACTCCATCGGGTAGGAGTACCAGGCGTGCACCAGCAAGCTCTTGGCCGGCTTGTAGTTCTTGAACCCGCCCTCGCGCGCGTAGAGCTGGGTCATTCCGACGTCGGCCGTGTAGCCGATCTCCGCCCCGCCATCCATCGCGGCCTTCATGGCGCCGGTGGTCGAGGGATACGGGTTGACGGTGATGGTGTACTGGCCGCCGAGCGCCTCCTCGAGCACCTTGACCATCGAGGCCGCCACCTTGTAGCCGTAGGAGCCCGTGTTCGACGTGGCCCAGCGGATTGACTTTCGCTCCTGGGCGGAAGCCGGCCCGGCCGCCGAGGCCAGCGAGACGGCGGCCAGGGCCGCCAGGATCAGGCCAAATCGATGAATCCATCTCCTGTTTAACATCAAGCTTCTCCTTGGTTCGGGTAGGACGGCTGCCGCGGACGTTCGTTCGCCCATCTGCCGGGAGGGCCAAAACCTTGAGATTTCGCGGATTATGAGACATCGGCTCCGTTTTCTCAACCCAGGATGGCTTCGTTCCGCCCGATTTTCCGCCCCCCCCGGCGCCAAGCGGGATACCCCCGAAATGCGCCGGCGGCGCACCGGGAGGGCCCCCGGCCTCCCCCGCGCGCGCCTTTTCGCCCCGGTGTGCTATAACTGGCCCCCTGCCCGCCGGGAAGATTGCCGCCCGGCGCGGGAGGAGGCTATGATTCGGATCAAGATTTGCGGCGTCACCACCCCGGAGGATGCCCGCTTCGCCCTGGACTGCGGGGCGGACGCCCTGGGCCTGAACTTCGTGCCCGGCACCCCCCGATGCCTGGAGGCCGACGCCGCCCAAAAGCTGGCCGCTGCGCTGCCTCCCTTCGGCGTCCGGGTGGGCGTCTTCGTGAACGAGGATCCCCGGCGCATCGAGCAGATCGCCCGGAAGGCCGGGCTGGACGCCGTCCAGCTCCACGGGGACGAGCCCCCCGGGGACTGCCACTGGCTCCAGGAGCGGGGCCTGCGGGTCATCCGGGCGCTGCGCGTCCGGGGGCCGGAGACCCTGGCCGAGGCCGGGCGCTTCCCGGGCTGCGCCATCCTCCTGGACGCTTACGCCGAGGGGAAGCCAGGGGGGACGGGGAAGATTTTCGACTGGTCCCTGGCCCGGGAGCTGGCCGGGCGGCGCACCGTCATCCTCTCGGGCGGGCTCAGGCCCGAGAACGTGACCCAGGCCATCCAGGAGGTCCGCCCCTACGGGGTGGACGTGAGCAGCGGGGTGGAAGGAGACGCGCCCGGCCGGAAGGACCCGGAGCGGGTGCGCCGCTTCATCGAGAACGCGCGCGGGGTGTTCGCCGCGATGGGAGAGGCATGATGGCCACGGCCCCGGCCGAGCCCAAGGGGCGCTTCGGGAAGTTCGGGGGGCAGTTCGTCCCCGAGACGCTGATGCCCGCCCTGGAGGAGCTGGAGGCGGCCTACGCGGAGGCGCGGAGCGATCCGGCCTTCCACGCGGAGCTCGCCTCGTACCTCAAGGTCTACGTCGGGCGCCCCACCCCGCTCTACCACGCGGCCCGGCTCTCGGCGAGGCTCGGGACCCTCAAGGTCTATCTCAAGCGCGAGGACCTCTGCCACACCGGCGCCCACAAGATCAACAACACGCTCGCCCAGGCCCTGCTCGCGAGGCGGCTCGGCAAGCGGCGCCTCATCGCCGAGACGGGGGCGGGGCAGCACGGCGTGGCCACCGCCACGGCGGCGGCCCTCTTCGGGCTGGAGTGCGACGTCTACATGGGCGAGGAGGACGTGGCCCGCCAGGCCCTCAACGTCTTCCGGATGCGGCTCCTGGGCGCCCGCGTCATCCCGGTCACCTCGGGGAGCCGCACCCTAAAGGACGCGACGAACGAGACACTGCGCGACTGGACGGCCTCGGTCCGCACCACCCACTACATCATCGGCTCGGTGGTGGGGCCGCATCCGTTTCCCACGATGATCCGCGACTTCCAGTCCGTCATCGGCCGCGAGGCGCGCGAGCAGGCGCAGGCCGCCGAGGGGCGCCTGCCCGACTGCTGCGTCGCCTGCGTGGGCGGGGGGAGCAACGCCATCGGCCTCTTCCATCCCTTCGTCGAGGATAGGGCCGTCCAGCTCATCGGGGTCGAGGCGGCGGGCCGGGGCATCGAGACGGGCGAGCACGGCGCCTCCCTCACGGCGGGGCGGCCGGGCGTTCTCCACGGCTGCCGGACCTTCCTCCTCTACGACGACGACGGCCAGATCATCCCCGCGCACTCGGTCTCGGCCGGGCTCGACTACCCCGGAGTGGGGCCAGAGCACGCCCATCTCAAGGACACGGGCCGGGCGCGCTACGTGGCGGTGGACGACCGCCAGGCGCTCCGGGCCTTCCGGGAGCTCGCCCGGCTCGAGGGCATCATCCCCGCCCTCGAGAGCGCCCACGCCATCGCCTACCTGGAAACGCTGGCGAAGGAGGCGGGCGGCGGCGCCGCGAGGCCCAAGGTCGCCGTGGTGTGCCTCTCCGGCCGGGGGGACAAGGACGTGCAGCAGGCCGAGGGCCTGCTCCAGGAGATGCTCGACGAGCGGGCGGAGGGGCGGGGCTGATGCAGAAATCCTCCCGGCTCGCCGCCTGCTTCGAGCGCCTGCGCGCGGAGGGAAGGGCGGGGCTTTTTCCCTTCGTGACGGCGGGGGACCCGGACCTCGCTTTCACCCGGAAGCTCCTCCCGGCCCTGGCCCGCGCCGGGGCGGACGGCTTCGAGCTCGGCGTCCCCTTCAGCGATCCCCTGGCGGACGGCCCGACCATCCAGCGCGCGAGCGCCCGGGCCCTGGAGGCCGGCACCCGGCTCAAGGACGTGCTCGCCCTCGTGGGGGACGCGCGGAGGGAGCTCCCGGAGGCCCCCATCGTCCTGATGACCTACTACAACCCGGTCATCGCCTTCGGGGAGAAGAACTTCGCCCGGGAGGCGGCGCGGGCGGGGGCGGACGGGGTGATCGTCCCGGACCTCCCGCCGGAGGAGGGCGGGCCGCTGCTCGAGGCGATGCGGGATTTCCCGCTGGACGCCGTGTTCATGCTCGCCCCGACGAGCGGCCGCTCGCGGGCCGAGATCGTGAACCGTGCGGGCAGCGGCTTCATCTATTATGTGGGGCAGATGGGAGTGACCGGGGCGCGCGACAGCCTGGACGCCGGCCTCCGCGGGGCGCTGGAGGAACTGCGCCCCATCAAGAACCGGCCGGTGCTGGTGGGCTTCGGCATCAAGACCCCCGAGCAGGCGGCCGACGTGGGCGGGTACGCCGAGGGGGTGATCGTGGGCAGCGCCCTCATCGACGCGATGGAGAAGGAGGCGGGCCGGGCGGCGAAGATTGAGGCCGCCTCCCGCTACATCGGCTCCCTTCGGAAGGCCCTGGAGCAATCGGCGGCGGCCCGCCCGGGCGGCGCCGGCCGGTCCTCCTGAACATCGACGGACGAAAGGAACGGCGCATGTCCGAGCGGACGCTCTACGACAAGGTGTGGGACAGCCATACGGTGGCCAAGCTGCCGACCGGCCAGGACCAGGTCTTCATCGGGCTCCACCTCGTCCACGAGGTGACCACCCCCCAGGCCTTCGACATCCTGAAGGAGCGGGGGCTCAGGGTGGCCTTCCCGGAGCGCACGGTCGCCACGGTGGACCACATCATCCCCACCCTCGTCCAGATCCGGCCCTTCGAGGACGCGCAGGCGGAGGAGATGTTCGCCGCCCTCGAGAAGAACGTGGACGAGAACGGCATCCGCTTCCTCCACCTGGGCACCGGGCGGCAGGGCATCGTCCACGTCATCGGTCCCGAACTCGGGCTGAGCCAGCCGGGGATGACCATCGCCTGCGGGGACAGCCACACGAGCACCCACGGCGCCGTGGGCTCGCTCGGCTTCGGCATCGGCACGACCGAGGTGGCCCACGTGCTGGCCACGCAGACCCTCGCCCTGAGCCGGTTGAAGGTGCGCCGCATCAACGTGACGGGGGAGCTCAGGCCCGGCGTCTTCCCCAAGGACGTGATCCTGCGCATCATCCACGACCTCGGCATCAACGGCGGGCTCGGCCACGCCTACGAGTACGGCGGCGCCGTCTTCGACAAGATGACGATGGAGGGGCGCATGACCGTCTGCAACATGAGCATCGAGGGCGGCGCGCGCATCGGCTACGTGAACCCCGACGAAGCCACCCTCGCCTATCTGAAGGGCCGGGATTTCGCCCCCCAGGGGGAGGCCTTCGACAAGGCCGCGGCCTACTGGAAATCGGTGGCCTCCGAGAAGGACGCCGCCTACGACCACGTCTTCGACATCGAGGGGGAATCGATTGAGCCGATGGTGACCTGGGGCATCAATCCCGGCCACTCGGTCGGCATCTCGGAGAAGCTCCCCAGGCTCTCGGACTTCGAGGGGGAGGACCGGCGCACGGCCGAGCAGGCCTATGCCTTCATGGGCCTCAAGGCGGGGGACGCCATCCAGGGCACCAAGATCGACGTGGCCTTCCTGGGCTCGTGCACCAACTCCCGGCTCACGGACCTCCGCGAGGGGGCGCGCATCCTGAAGGGGAGGAAGGTGAACCCCAAGGTGAAGATGCTCGTCGTGCCGGGCTCCCAGAAGGTGAAGGAGCAGGCCGAGGCGGAGGGCCTCCACGCGATCTTCATGGAGGCCGGGGCCGAGTGGCGCGGGGCGGGGTGCTCCATGTGCCTGGGCATGAACCCGGACAAGCTCGTGGGCTCCGAGCGGAGCATCTCCTCCTCGAACCGCAAC
Source organism: Candidatus Tectomicrobia bacterium (assembly GCA_016192135.1). NCBI lineage: Bacteria > Pseudomonadati > Candidatus Tectimicrobiota > Candidatus Tectimicrobiota bacterium. Next base: position 26,854 of record JACPUR010000003.1, read on the forward strand.
TTCATCGGCCGGCAGGGGAGCCCAAAGGGCCGCACCCACCTGGGCAGCCCGGCCATGGTGGCCGCCTCGGCCATCGAGGGCTGCCTCACCGACCCGAGGGAGTTCTAGCCATGGGCGCGGAGAAGGGCACCGTCATCCGCCAGATCCGGGGGAAGGCCATCCCCCTGCCGGGGGACGACATCGACACCGACCGCATCACCCCGGCACGGTTCCTGAAGGCCATCACCTTCACCGGCATCGAGAAGGCCCTCTTCTGCGACGAGCGGGAGCTCACGCCCGACCACCCTATCGACAACCTGGCCCACCGGGGCGCCCGGCTCATGTTCGTGGGCAAGAACTTCGGCTCGGGCTCCTCCCGCGAGAGCGCCCCCCAGGCCATCCAGCGCTTCGGCATCCAGGCCCTCGTCGGGGTGTCCTTCGCGGAAATATTCGCGGGCAACTCCTTCGCCATCGGGATGCCCCTGGCGACCGCCTCGGCGGAGAACGCCGCCCGCCTCATCGCCCACGCCCAAAGGCACCCCCAGACGGAGTTCGTCCTGGACCTCGAGAAGCTCACGGTGAGCTTCGGCGGCGAGAGCCTGCCGGTCGAGATGCAGGAGAACCGGCGCAGGTCCTTCCTGGCCGGCACCTGGGACATGCTCACCAACCTGGAGGCCAACCTGCCCAGGGTGCGGGAGGTGGCCTCTGGGCTTCCCTACATGGCCGGATTCACCATCGGCGAGAGAGGCGATCGCGTTGGGCGCGTATAATATCGCGGTCCTTCCCGGGGACGGCATCGGGCGGGAGGTGACGGTCCAGGCGCGCAAGGTGCTCGAGGCGGCGGGCCGGAGGTTCGGGGTTTCGTTCCGGTTCGAGGAGGCCCTGTGCGGCGGGGCGGCCTGCGACGCCGTGGGGGAGCCCCTACCCCGGAAGACCCTGGACCTCTGCCGGGCGAGCGACGCGGGGCTCTTCGGCGCCGTGGGCGGGCCCAAGTGGGACAATCTGCCCAAGGAGAAGCGGCCCGAGCAGGCCATCCTGGGGCTCAGGAAGAACCTCAACCTCTTCGCCAACCTGCGCCCCGCCAAGATGTTCGACCCGCTGGTGGACGCCTCCTCGCTCAAGCCCCAGTTCGTGAAGGGGCTGGACCTCCTCGTGGTGCGCGAGGGAGTGGGGGACATCTACTTCGGCCAGCCGCGGGGCATCGAGAGGCTCCCGAACGGGGACGAGCGCGCGGTGGACACCATGGTCTACACCACCCCCGAGATCCGCCGCATCGTGAAGACGGCCTGCGAGCTGGCCCGGGTGCGCCGCAAGCGGGTGTGCTCGGTGGACAAGGAGAACGTCCTCGACAACAGCCGCCTGTGGCGCCGGGTGGCCTCGGAGGTGGGGAAGGACTACCCCGACGTCGAGCTCTCCCACATGTACGTGGACAACGCTTCGATGCAGCTCATCCGCAACCCCCTGCACTTCGACGTCATCGTGACGGGGAACATGTTCGGGGACATCCTGAGTGACGCCGCCTCCATGCTCACCGGCTCCATCGGCATGCTGGCCTCGGCCAACCTGAACGAGACGGGCTTCGGCCTCTATGAGCCGGTGCACGGCACCGCGCCGGACATCGCCGGGCAGGACAAGGCCAACCCCATCGCCGCCGTCATGTCGACGGCCATGCTCTGCCGGTATACCCTCAAGCGGCCCGACATGGCGGACGCCATCGAGGCCGCGGTGGGCGGGGTGCTGGCGGAGGGCTGCCGCACCCCGGACATCTACACCCCGGGCGCCCGGGCGGTGGGCTGCAACGAAATGGGCGAGTTGATCGCGAAGCGAGTGGGAGGAAGCAAGTGATGGGCCTGCGGGTGGCCGTGGCCGGCGCGACCGGCGCGGTCGGAAGAGAAATGCTCCGGATCCTCGAAGAGCGGGCTTTCCCGGCCCGGGAGGTCGTCGCCCTGGCGAGCGCGCGGAGCGAGGGGAAGACGCTCCCCTATAAGGGCGGGGATCTCAGGGTGCGGCGCCTGACGCACGACGCCTTCGAGGGGATAGACCTCGCCCTCTTCTCGGCGGGGGCCTCGCGCTCCCTGGAGTTCGCTCCCTCGGCCGTGAAAGCGGGCGCGGTGGTGGTGGATAACTCCAGCGCCTTCCGGATGGACCCGGGCACCCCCCTCGTGGTGCCCGAGGTGAACCCGGACGCCCTGCGGGCCCACAAGGGCATCATCGCCAACCCCAACTGCTCGACCATCCAGATGGTGGCGGCCCTCAAGCCCCTCCACGACGCGGCGCGCATCAAGCGCGTGGTGGTGAGTACCTACCAGGCGGTGAGCGGGGCGGGCCAGGCGGCCGTGGACGAACTCGAGCGCCAGGTCGAGGCCCGGGCGCGGGGAGGAGAGTCCAGGCCCGTCAAGTTCGCCCACACCATCGCCTTCAACTGCCTGCCCCAGATCGACGTCTTCCTCGAGGCCGGGGACACCAAGGAAGAGCGCAAGATGGTGGACGAGACGCGGAAGATCATGGGCCTCCCGGACCTCCCCGTGAGCGCCACCTGCGTCCGCGTGCCCGTCTTCAACGCACACTCCGAGTCGGTGAACGTAGAGTTCGAGCAGCCCATCACCCCCGAGAAGGCCCGGGAGCTCCTCTCGCGCGCCCCGGGGGTCGAGGTGGTGGACGAGACGGGGAAGTCCGCCTATCCCATGCCCATCCATGCCTCGGGCGAGGACCCGGTGTACGTGGGCCGCATCCGGCGCGATCCCTCCGCCCCGAACGCCCTGAACCTCTGGATCGTGGCGGACAACCTCCGCAAGGGCGCCGCCCTGAACGCGGTGCAGATCGGGGAGCTCCTGCTGGCGAAGGGCCTCCTCCGGGTGAAGGCGGCTTGAGCCGCCGCTGGCGGTCCGGGGAGGATTCCGGGGCGTGAGAGCCGAGATCGGCGTCATCGGCGGGAGCGGTCTCTACGCCATGGCCGAGCTGACCGGGTTGGAGGAGGCCGATCTCTCCACCCCCTTCGGCAAGCCCTCGGCCCCCTACGTGCTCGGCACCCTCTCCGGCAAGCGCGTCGCCTTCCTCCCCCGCCACGGGCGCGGCCACGTGCTCATGCCGGGCGAGATACCCTTCCGCGCCAACATCCACGGCTTCAAGCAGCTCGGCTGCGAATGGATCATCTCGGTGAGTGCCGTGGGGAGCCTCAGAGAGGAAATCCGCCCCGGCGATATCGTCATCCCGGATCAGTTCATCGACCTGACCAGGAACCGCCCGGGCACCTTCTTCGGGGGCGGCGTGGTGGCCCACGTCTCGATGGCCGACCCGGTCTGCCACAGGCTCAGCGCAATCCTGGAAGCCGCCGCGCGCCGGGCCGGCGCCGCCGTCCACGCCGGGGGCGTTTACGTCTGCATGGAAGGGCCCCAGTTCAGCAGCCGGGCGGAGAGCTTCCGCTACCGCGACTGGAAGGCCTCCGTCATCGGCATGACCAACATGCCCGAGGCCAAGCTGGCCCGGGAGGCGGAGCTGAGCTACGCCACCATCGCCCTGGCCACCGACTACGACTGCTGGCACGAGGAGGAAGAGGACGTGAGCGTCGAGGCGGTGGTCGCCTTGATCCAGCGCAACGCCGCCCTCGCCCAGCGCATCATCCGCGAGGCCGTGCCCGAGATAGGGGGGCCCAGCCCCTTCGCCGGCTCCCTCGCCGCCGCCATCATCACCGACCGGGCCCACATCCCCCCCGAGGCGCGGGAGCGCCTCCATCTCCTGATTGGAAAGTACCTCCGATGACCGCACGGCCGAAGTCCGAAGCCCTCTTCCAGGCGGCCCAGAAGCGCATCCCCGGCGGGGTGGACAGCCCCGTGCGCGCCTTCCGCGGGGTGGGCGGCACCCCTTTCTTCGTGGAACGGGGGAAGGGCAGCCGAATCTGGGACGCGGACGGCAACGCCTACATCGACTACGTCCTATCCTGGGGGCCGCTCATCCTGGGGCACGCCCACCCGCGCGTGGTGGAGGCCCTGCGCGAGGCCGCCGCCCGGGGGACGAGCTACGGAGCCCCCACGGCGCTGGAGACCGAGCTGGCCGGGTTGACCCAGGCGGCCTACCCCTCGATGGAGATGCTCCGCTTCGTGAACTCGGGGACCGAGGCCACCATGTCGGCCATCCGGCTGGCGCGGGGGTTCACCGGGCGGGACGCCATCGTCAAGTTCGAGGGCTGCTACCACGGCCACGCCGACGGTCTCCTGGTCAAGGCGGGGAGCGGGGGCGCGACCCTCGGCGTGCCGGACAGCGCCGGGGTGCCGGCCGATTACGCCCGCAACACGTTGACCCTCGCCTACAACGACACCGGGGCCGTGGAGGAAATCTTCGAGGTGATGGGCGGGAAAATCGCGGCCGTCATCGTGGAGCCGGTGGCGGGGAATATGGGCCTCGTGCCCCCCCGGCCGGGCTTTTTGGAGGCCCTGCGGCGGGAGACGGAGAAGGCGGGCGCCCTGCTCATCTTCGACGAGGTGATGAGCGGCTTCCGGGTGGCCTGGGGCGGCGCCCAGGCTCGCTTCGGCGTCCGGCCCGACCTCACTACCCTGGGCAAGGTGATCGGGGGGGGGCTCCCCGTCGGGGCCTTCGGCGGCCGGCGGGAGGTCATGGAGCGCCTGGCCCCCTTGGGCCCGGTGTACCAGGCGGGGACGCTCTCGGGGAACCCCCTCGCCATGACGGCCGGCATCGAGACCCTGCGGGTGATGAAGGAGGAGGGGCTGCCCGAGGCCCTAGAGGGCCGGACGGCCCGGCTGGCGGAGGGGATGCTGGCCGCCGCCCGGGAGGCCGGGATCCCCGCCTGGGGCGCCCACTGCGGCACCATGTTCTGCCTGTTCTTTCAGGAAGGGCCGGTGTACAATTTCGCCGACGCCAAGCGGTCGGATACGAAAGCGTACGGGAGGTTCTTCCACGCGATGCTGGAGCGCGGGGTGGCCCTGGCTCCGAGCCAGTTCGAGGTGGGTTTCCTCTCGAGCGCGCACCAGGAGGCGGACGTGGAGGCCACCCTGGCCGCGGCGCGGGAGGCCTTCGCCTCCCTCTAGGCATCGGCTGTAGGGCTCGAATCCGCCCGCCCGGGCGGGAGGACAAGGCGCTGACCCTTCGACAAGCCCAGGTTCACGGCGAGCGGGCCGAACCATGAGGCTTCTCCGGCTGCCCTGGCTCAAGATCACCGGCGGGGGCTGGCGCCTGTTCACTTGGCTGGCCTTCTCCCTCTGCCTCCTGATGCTGGGCTCGGCCGTCCTGGGCCGGGACGGCTTTCTCTCCGTCTGGGTGAACCGCGAGCGTCTGGCGGGCCTGCGGGCCGACCTTGGGGAGATGGAGCGGGCGAACGGACGCCTGCGCCGCGAGGTGCAGTCCCTCCGGGAGGACATGCGGGCCATCGAGCGCATCGCCCGGGAGGAGCTGGGTCTCGTCAAGCCGGGCGAGACCGTGTACGAGTTCACCCCCGCGGAGGAGCGGTAGGCCCGCTTCGGGCGCCGCCGCTTGACAATGCCCCCGGCGGGACGTAAAAAAACCAGAGAGATGACGGTGCGGGGTGGAGCAGTCTGGTAGCTCGTTGGGCTCATAACCCAAAGGTCGCGGGTTCGAATCCCGCCCCCGCTACCAATCGAAATTCAAGGGGTTGCCGGTGATCCGGCAACCCTGTTTTTCTGGTCTAGACAACATTTTAGACAAACATGATTGGGGCTGATGCAAATTCTATAGGCTAAAATCCGCTCGCCTTCCGTTTCCCCGCCGGCGGCTCCTGAAAGTCTCATCGGCACCGGGAAGACTCAGGCATTGGCCATCTCGCGGCAAGATTCCAGGCCGGCCGCGCCGCCGCTCTCTTCTTGCTGTAGGCGAGCCAGCCGAAGAGGAGCACCGACGGCGATGACCCCGTCCGATAGCCTTGCGCGCCGCCGCCCCGGTTGTCCTCCCAAGCCCGCATGAGGTTGGGAAAAGCCGACGGGAATTGCTTCACCCCAGTCCCGCGCGCCCCTTGGCGCCTTGCCCGACGGCCGACAAGAGCGCCCGCTTGATGGTTTCGATGGCGCGCCCAGCCTCGCCGAATTTCTCCTCCACATCGGCGAGAAGCTCGCAGAGGTCGCGCAGAAGGGCAGCGACCTCCTCGGCCGAGGCGCCGGGGAGGCCTGCGGCGCGCTCTTGGATTCGCGCGGCTTCGTCCGCGAAATCGGTGGCGGCGACGCCAAAAACCTTCAGGATCCTCCGCAATTCGCCGGTGGCCATTGGCCTCTCCCTCCGTGTGCGGCCCTTCCGGCGGGTAGGACCATTTTTTCATCGTTGACGCGGCGGATCCGCCGGAATAGAATCTTGTAAATCATGATTATAGGCGTAGTTACGGAAATGCACCGGCCGGTGCAGAATTTGCCGTTTTTGGCAGTTTCGTGAAGGACGGCGCGCCATGTATCACCACGTCTACCATTTCAGCGCCGGCAAATTCTCTCAGAAGAAGATTCATGTGGTGGCCGAGATGCCGTTCTCCATCCGGGTGAACGGGCGCGAGCTGGCCACCATGATGTGCACTCCGGTGAAACTCCGGGAGCTCACCCTGGGATTCCTCGCCTTCGAGCGGTTCATCGATTCGATTGACGATGTCAAGAGCATCGAGGTGGATGAAGAGGAAGGCGAGGCGCACGTCGAGCTGAACAAGCCTCTCATCCAAATCGAGCGGCGGGTCTTCACCTCGGGCTGCGGGGGCGGGATCACCTTCCACCTGGACATTCACGACTACCCCCCGATCCGGACCAGCCGCGTCCTTGATCCTCTGACGATCCCCGGCCTGATCGAGAAGCTGACGGCGGCGGCCGTGCTTTACCGCCAATCGCGCGGCATTCACACCGCCGCCCTCTCCGATGGGGAGGAGCTGATTGCCGTGGCCGAGGACGTGGGGCGTCACAATGCACTCGATAAGCTGCGCGGCGAGACCCTGGAGAAAAGGATCGACACGCGCGACCTCATCCTGGTCGGCACCGGGCGCATTTCCTCCGAAATGCTTCGCAAGGCGGCGCGCATGAACGTGCCCTTCGTCGTTTCGCGGACGTCGCCGACGAGCCTCTCGATTGCCGTCGCCAAGCGGCTGGGCATCACCTTGGTCGGCTATGCCCGGCCGGGCCGCTTTACGGTGTATTCCCATCCCGAGAATCTGGCCCTGCCCAAAGCCGGCGGAGAGGAGATGGATGAGAGTCCCCGGCGGGGCGCGGCCCTCCGCGGAAACGGGATCCAGGGCGAGGGAAGCTCCGGCGGCCAAGCCGGTGCGGGGCGCTTGCCGGAGGCCGGCTCCCCTTCGAACGGGCAGGCCGGGTCCGCCGCGCCGGCGGTGCGCCGCGGCGAGCGGCGGGGAAAGCGGAAGGGCGGCCAGGCGGGGCGGAAGAAGGAAAAAGAGTTTCTCGACGTCGCGGACCAGGCCTTCGCGCATCAGGTCGCCGTTTCCACCTGGCGTGAGGCGGAAGAGGTGCTCGCGTCCGCCCCCTCGTTCGAGGAGGGCATCCGTCATTTGCGGGAGTTGGGGGATTTCGCGGAACGGGGGGAGTACGCGCCCATCTGGAAGCGGCATTGGGGCGAAGCCCTCGGCCGGCTGGAGCCGGCGGCTCCGCCTCACGCGCGCTTGGAGGTCCTGCGGGAGGCGGTTTTGAAATCGGTGGAGGAAGAGGATGAAGCCCGCCAGCACGAGGGACGGCTCTCCATCATCTATGACAAGGAAGGGCAAGAGTTCATTGACTACGCGATGCGGCGCTTGCTCGAGGAGGCCAGCGGTGAGATCGAGGATATCTGACGTTCTGCGCGCTGTCCGCACGCCGGGTGCCGCCGGGGCGGCGTCGCTTTCCGCGGCGGCGCTTCTGGTCTTGCTCCTTTCGGGGTGCGGGCAGGTAGAGAGCGGAGCCCAAGGCACCGGGAGGACCGTCCGCCAGGAGAAGCACATGAGCGTCAACGGCCTGGGCGGCTATCGTTCCGTGGAGATGCCTGAGCGGGCCCGCCAGAATCTTGTCGAGGCGAAGCCAGACGCGCCTGGAGCGGCCGCCTACCGGCACACGCTCGCCAACCGCTGAGAAGGGGAACGAACGGGATTCCCCGCTGACCCGGGGCGCCCGCGTACTGCCATCGGGGCGAGGCATCCCCTCGTATGGCATTTCCTTGCATGAGGTGGTCATGCCCAAGGATCGATGGGCGGTGCATCTTTGCACGTGCAATGGCGCCCTGCCGGTTTCGGCGGAGGAGATTGCCCGCCTGTCCGGACTCGATGGCGCGCCTTCCTTTCACCCGATCCTTTCGCGCGCCGGGATAGGCGTCTTTCGGGAAGGGGAGAAGCTTGGCGCAGACTTCCATCTCGTCTGTTGCTGCAGTCCCAGGGAGTCGTTCGCTCCCGTCCTTCGCGAGGCCGGGATCGACGAGGACAGGGTTGTATATCTCGACTTGAAGGGAGACGCCTTCTGGCGCGCGGGGGAGGCCGGGGACGGAAACCGGATGGCCGCCCGGCTGATTCGCTCCGCCATCACCCGCGCGGAGACAGAGCGCCCTCGCCCCGGGCTCGCTCTCTCCGTGCCCTCGACGGTGCTCGTCTACACGGATCGGCCCGAGGGGCTCCGGCTGGCGAGCCGCCTGGCGGAACAGATGGATGTGTGCGTCGTCCTCGATGAGGAGGCGGCGGGCTTCGACGAGTTGAAGCCCGGCCGTGCCTCTTCTTCCCTGACGCGGGGGAAGATCGTCCGGATCAAGGGCCATCTGGGCTCCTTCCGCGCCACCCTGCGGACGCGGCAGGCAATCGACCTGGACGTCTGTACCCGCTGCGACCGCTGCATACCCGCATGCCACACCCAGGCGATCACCCAGGGGCTCCGCTTGATCGCCTCGAAGTGCGACGAGTGCGGCGATTGCCTGAAGGAGTGCGCCGGAGTCGGCGCCATCCGCATCCCGCGAGATGAGACGAGAGAGATCGCCGTGGGCCAAATCGTCGCTCTCGTCGAGGGAGCGAGGGCGCCTCAATCCGGCCTGCATACGGGCTATCACCTCGTGCCGGCGGACGATGGCGCGTTCGACCTGGACGCGATCGCCTATCGGGTGTCCCGCCTCAGCGGCGGGTTCAGCCGGCCCGCCTATGTGAGCTATGAGGAAGAAATTTGCGCCGGGGGTTCCGCTCAGATCGAGGGGTGCGGGATTTGCCTCAGCCAGTGCCCCTATGACGCCCTCTCCCGGGCGGGCGCGCGGATTCGGGTGGAGGAGGCCTGCTGCGAGGGGTGCGGCGGCTGCGTTTCGGCGTGCCCGACCTCGGCGCTGCGTTTCCGCAGCCCCTCGCTCGAGGAGGTTGACGCCCAGCTGCGCGCGTTCCTGGCGCCGCTTCCGGACGAGCCTCCGGGGGGAAACCGCCCGGCGGTCGTCTTCCACTGCGGCGAGCGGGGGGCCGAGGCCCTCCGCAGGGCGGGGGAGAACCGGTGGCTGCCGGGGAGGAACTTTCTCGCGGTCGAGGTCCCTTGCCTGCGGTTCGTTTCGGAGGCGCTTGTGTTTCGCAGCTTCCAGCTGGGAGCCGCCGGGGTGGCGCTTTTGGGGTGCGCGGCCTGCCCGAACGGGGAGCGTCCCATGCTTGAGGCGCGCATGGCGTTCTGCCGCGCCACGCTCGAGGCCTTCGGTTTTGGTGAAGAGCGCCTGTCGCTGATCGCCGTGGAGGCTTCCGAGGAGCCCTACTACCTCGCATCGGCCGCCGGCGAGCTCGGGGCCTTCCTCGGCGCGCTCGGGCCGGCCCCGCTGCCCCCGTTCGGGGGCGGCGCCTTTTCACCTCCGGGGGAGGATGGAGACGGCCCCGGCGGATCCGCCGCGAACCGCCGGATGGTGGTCGACGCGTTGCGCGCCTTCCTGGGCGCGACAGGCAGGCAGCCGGGGCGGATACTCGGGGACACGCCCCTGCCTTATGCGGAGGTCAAGGTACGCAAGGAGGGCTGCACGCTTTGCGCCGGATGCGTCTTCGTCTGCCCGACGAACGCCCTCGTCATGGAGAATCCCGATGGCGCCAAGGCGCTGGCGTTCAACCATCTGAAATGCGTCGCGTGCGGCATGTGCGAGAAGGCGTGCCCCGAGGGCGTGGTGACGATCGAGCGCGGATTTGCCGTCAGCCGCGCCGCGCTGGGCTATCAGGACCTCGCCCGGGACGAGATGGTCAAGTGCATCGGCTGCGGGCGCGAGTACATCAATAAGCAGGCGCTCGAGGGCATCCTGGGCAGGCTGGTGGGGCTGGAGGGGCTCGGCGACACCTTCGCCGGCGGCCGCAAGGATCTGCTGCGGATGTGCCCGGACTGCCGCGGGGCCCAGGCGATGCTGGAAGTGGAGCGGGGCTGGACGCCATGACGGGAAATCGGGAACTCCTCGCCCTGAGATCGGAGTATTGCACCTTGCTCTCCCGGCTCTTTCTGGCCGAGGCGGCCGCGGACTTGATGCGCGTTCTGGCCCAGGGAGCGCGGGAGAGGGGGCGAAATGCGGCGGCGATGGATCCCCTCATCTCCGAGGGCTGGTTCCAGCTGGGAGAACTCTGCGCCAAAGGAGAGGTTCAGCAGTGGGCGGATGATTGCAGCCGGGAGTACGTGACCCTTTTTGTGGGGCCGGGAATTCCCCGGCTCACCCCCTGCGAATCGTACTACCGCTCCGGCCGGGCCTATGGCCCTCATCTGGCCCTTGTGCGCGGCTTTATGGAGAAGGCCGGGCTCGAGGCCGCGGAGGATGCCTCGGAGCCTGCAGACCACATCTCTTTTGAATTTCAGATTCTCCAATGCCTCATCGAGAAGCAGGCTTCCTGCGAGGCTCCCGACGACGAGGCGGAATGGCTTTCCCTGCAGGGAGAGTTCGTCCGGCGCCACCTGGGAGCATGGGCCCCGCGGTTTTTCGAGGATATCGCCAATGAAAAACCCTTGTTCTTCGGAGCGTTTGCGAAAATAGGGAGTGGCTATATCGCATGGGAGCGATCCCTGCTCAAGGAGTGGGGGCCGCAGGCCGAGGAGGAAAATCTCGTTCAAATTCGGCTGGATCGGCCATGGAAAGGCCCTCTTTTCGATCCTTCTCCGCCTCATCCGGAGAGGATCGAGCAGCCTCTCTCCGAGGAAAAGGATTCCAGAAGCTGATACTCCGATATTTTTTCAGGAATTTTGCAATTGTCCTGAATGTTTTGTCGTATAATTTTGCCATCATCCATTTGCCGCACGCATCGTGCCACGAGCCTCCGCCCGGGTCTTGAAACGCGCATCGCTTTTGGCGCGTTCCAGGGGCGGGCTATCCGTGCGGATGGCTTGTGCCCTAAGTGAAATTTTCCAGAGCTGAGCATTTCGGATTTGAAAGGCCTCTTGATAGGAGGGCGGACGGTGGTGGAAGCCCAAGTGAAGCAGGTGGACCGCGCGAACAAGGTGCTGGTCGTCCAGACCGCAGACGGCAAGGAAATTTCGATGCACGTCGGCGAGCACGCGAATGTCGAGGTGCTCGAGCCGGCGACGGCGGGGCTCATAAGCGGCACTCTCGACGACATCGAGGTGGGCTACCTGGTGAATCTTGAGTACACCGAGGGGGCCGGCGGCTGCAGCTGCAGTTCCCTCGAGTGCATCAGCTAACCGAGGAGGCGAGGCCATGAGCGAGGAGAAAAAGGAAAGCACCCGGAGGGGGTTCCTCCTCGGCCTTCTGGCGGGAGTGGGGGCCATCGCGGCCTTCGGAGGCGCGGCGAAGGGGTCGGCGGCCCCGGGGCCGTCCGGCGCGAAGCGGCCGCACGACCCGGTCCTGTACCGGAGGACGGAAGAGGCGGAGCGGTACTATCGGACCCTCTATAACTAACCCTTTCTGGGAAGGGGATGCAAAATGAAGCTCAAGAGGATGTCCGTTGAGAAGAAGGCGGAGATTTCCCCCTCCTGGACCCGTACGCTCGATCCCCTGATCCAGCGGCGCAGCTTCCTGAAGAAGGCGGGCGCGGGCCTTGGCGCGGGCGCGCTGGCGGCCATTCTTCCGAAGCCCCTTGTCCGCCAGGCGGAGGGGGCCGAGACCCGCAAGGCGCCCAGCCCGCCCAAGCTTGAGCAGCATAAGACCATCTGCGGCAACTGCTCGGTGGGCTGCGGCTTCATCGGAGAGGTCCAGAATGGCGTGTGGGTGAGCCAAGAGCCCTGGTTCGAGCATCCCATCAACCGGGGGAGCCTGTGCTCGAAGGGAGCGTCCGCCCGCGAGCATGTCATCAGCGAAAAGCGCCTCCGCTATCCCATGAAGCTCGAGGGAGGGAAATGGAAGCGCCTGAGCTGGGACCAGGCGATGGGCGAGATCACCCAAAAGCTCCAGGACATCCGCCAAAAGCACGGCCCCGACGCGCTGATGATCCTCGGCTCGGCCCACCACAACAACGAGACGGGTTACTCCCTCCGCAAGTTCGCCGCCCTTTGGGGGTCGAATAACATCGACCACCAGGCCCGCATCTGCCACTCCACCACGGTCGCGGGCCTGGCGAACGTGTGGGGCTTCGGGGCGATGACGAACAGCATGAACGACATCAGGAACAGCAAATCCATCCTGATGATCGGCGAGAACGCCGCCGAGTCCCACCCCATCTCCATGCAGCACATCCTGCACGCGAAGGAGGTCAACAAAGCGGTCTTCATGGTGGTCGATCCGAGGTTCTCGAAGACCGCCGCCTTCGCGAACATCTATGTCCGCCATCGCACCGGGACGGATGTGGCCTTCATCTACGGGCTGATCAACATCATCCTGGCGAACGGGTGGGAAGACAAGAAGTTCCTGAACGAGCGCACCTACGGTTATGAGCAGTTCCTCCAGATCGTGAAGGACTACACGCCCGAGGCCGTCTCCGACATCACGGGCGTGAGCGTGGCGGAGCTCAACCGAATCGCGAAGACCATGGCCGACAACCGCCCCGGAACGGTCATCTGGGCCATGGGCGGAACGCAGCATACGAACGGTACGGGCGTGGTGCGCTCCTACTGCCTGCTCCAGCTCGTGCTGGGGAACATGGGGGTTCCGGGCGGCGGGACGAACGTGTTTCGCGGCCACGACAACGTGCAGGGGGCGACCGACATCGGCGTGCTTTCGGATTCCCTGCCGGGGTATTACGGCCTGAGCCAGGGCGCCTACAAGCACTGGGCGAACGTGTGGGACCTCGACTTCGACTGGCTGAAGGGCCGCTTCAAGAACGAGAAGATGATGGGGAAGTCGGGCTTCACGGTGGCGCGCTGGTACGAAGGCGTCCTGATGGACAAGAAGGACCTAGGCCAGGATGAGAACATCCGCGCCGTCGTCTATTGGGGTCACGCCAGCAATTGCCAGTCCCAGTACCACCGCGTGAAGCAGGGTCTCGAGAAGGTCGAGCTCCTGATCGACATCGACCCCTTCGTCACCAACACGCCGATCATCCCGGATCGGAAGGACGGCGTCTACATCCTGCCGGCGGCCACCCAGTACGAGCAGTACGGGACGGTGACGGACTCCAACCGAGGCATCCAGTGGCGGAACCGGATCGTCGCTCCGGTCTGGGAGAGCCGAACGGACCTGGCCATCCTCCTCGATTTGGCCGAGCGGCTCGGCCTGAAGAAGCAGCTTGTTCACAGCAAGAAGGGGGACTGGAAAGGCGTTGCGGCCAGCATGAAGAACGTGAAGGAACTGCCGGAGGAAACCCTCGCCTCGATCATCGACGAGTGGAATCTCGGCATGCGCTCGGTCGGGATGATCGGCCAGACCTACAAGCGTCTCAAGCGCCAGCAAGAGTGGGGGCATGCCTTCGGGATCGATGACAAGCGGGCCGAGGGCGGCCCGGTCCACGGCGAATACTGGGGGCTCTCGTGGCCCTGCTGGAGCGACAAGCACCCGGGTTCGCCCATCCTTTACCGCACCGAGGTCCCCGTGATGGAGGGGGGCGGAGGATTCCGGGCGCGCTGGGGAGCGAAGGCGCCGGACGGAGCGAACATGCTCGCCTCGCCTGGCTCGGCGCCCAAGGGGAGCTCCATCGAGGGCGGCTACCCCGCGGCGGCGAACTACGCGACTGACCTCACCGGGAAGGCCATCGACGACGCTCTCGCGAAGGGGCTCAATCCCTACGGCAACGGCCGGGCCCGCTTCAACGTCTGGAACCTCGCCTTCGAGCCCGTCCCGGTCCACCGCGAGCCGTTGCACAGCCCGCGGCCCGACTTGCTCGCCAAGTATCCGACGTATGACGACGTGAAGGATCACTACCGCGTCCCGACCCTCTACAAGAGCCTGCAGAAGGCCGACTGGAACAAGCAATTTCCGATCATCCTCACCACCGGCCGTCAGGTCGAGTTCGAGGGTGGGGGCGCCGCGGAGCGCGCCGCCTGGTGGCTCGTCGAGTTGCAGCCCGAGATGTACGTGGAGATTCATCCCAAGCTCGCCAATGACTATGGGGTGAAGAACGGCGAGTTCATTTGGATCGAAAGCCCGCCCGACTTCCCCGGCAAGCCGTATGGCGGCCGCGTGAAGGTGAAAGCGAAAGTATCCAGGCGCGTGGGACCGGACACGATCTTCCTGCCCTTCCACTGGGGCGGCAGCTACGAGGGTAAGTCGCTTGCGCAAAAGTATCCGGATGGGACGACGCCGTACGGCGTCGGCGACTCGGCCAACGTAGTCACCAACTACGGCTATGACCGGGTCACGCAGATGCAGGAGACCAAGACCGGCCTCTGCAGAATCCGCAAAGTGACGGAGGTGTAAGCCATGGCGACCCTGTCTCCTGCCCGGATGAAGTTCTACATCGACACCAAACGGTGCATTGAGTGCGGCGGCTGCGAAGTGGCTTGCAAGAACGAGAACAACGTTCCCCAGGGGATCGCCCGCATCCGCGTCGTGACGGTCAACGAGGGCCAGCCCGGCGAGACGAACGTGGCCATCCCCTGCATGCACTGCTCCAAGGCGCCGTGCGTGGCCGTCTGCCCGGTGGACGCGCTGTACCACCGCCCCGACGGCATCGTCCACGTGAACAAGGAGACGTGCATCGGTTGCGGCTACTGCCTCTACGCGTGCCCCTTCGGAGCGCCCCAGTTCCCCAAGGGCTCGCCCTTCGGCGCGCGCGGCGTGATGGACAAGTGCACGTACTGCGCGGGCGGCCCCGAGGAGGCTTTCTCCCCCGATGAGCGGCGCAAGTACGGATCCAACCGCATCGCCGAGGGCAAGCTGCCCATGTGCGCCTCGGTCTGCTCCACGAAGGCCCTGGTGGCAGGCGACGCGGAGGAAGTGGCCAGGGTGGTGCGCGAGCGGATCGCGGCCCGCGGCTCCGGCGGCGGGGCCTGGGGGTGGGGCACCGCCTACCGGTAGGCGGGAGCCTAAATCGGGATTCGCTTGGGAGGAGGGCCGTTGGCCTAGGAGGGGCGGTCCTCCTCCTTCGTTTCAGGGTTCTGCGAAGCGGGGGGAGTGAATGGAACCCATCGTCCTGATGCAAACCAAGTGGGGCGCGACCTTCAACATCCCCTGGTACCTGTTCCTGGGCGGGATGTCGGGCGGCATTCTCATCATCGCCGCGTGCGCCGAACTGTTCGGCGGGAGGAATCCGCGCTTCCAGGCCCTGGCGGGCCTTTCGGCGCTGCTGAACCTCCCCTTCATGGTCATCGGGGGCCTGGCGCTCACGTTTCACCTGGGGAAGCCCGAGCGAGGCTTCTTTTTCCCCATTTTCATGACGAACTATCACTCCTGGCTGGTCATCGGGGGTTGGATCATCGGGATCTTCGTCCCGGCCAGCATCGCGATGGCCATGGCCTGGTATTACGAAGTAAGGCGCAGCCTGAGGATGATTTTGGCCATCGTCTCCCTTCCTCTCGGGGTGGCGATGTGCTTCTACACGGGCATCCTGCTCTCCGAGGCCCAATTCGTGCCCCTCTGGGCCTGGCAGTTCCTGCCGGTGCTCTTCCTCCTCTCGGGGCTGTCCACGGGCTTGGCGGCATGCGCGATCAACGCCTACGTGGTCAAGTTCCTCCCCTTCCCGGCGCGCGCGCGGGATCGGATCCAGCGCGCCGGCCTGGAGGAGACCGCGCCCCTCCTGGGCCTCATCGACGTGGCCGTCCTTCTCCTGGAGCTCCTTTGGCTCTTCCTTTTCATCGCGGCCCTGAACAACGGCGCCCCGGGGCACCGTCTCGCGGCCTACATGCTGACGAAGGGCGAGTTGTCCCATTGGTTCTGGGTGGGCGTGGTCACGATTGGATTGGTCCTTCCCCTGGCCTTGAGCCTCCTTGAGTCCC
Organism: Candidatus Tectomicrobia bacterium; assembly: GCA_016192135.1. Taxonomy (NCBI): domain Bacteria; kingdom Pseudomonadati; phylum Candidatus Tectimicrobiota; species Candidatus Tectimicrobiota bacterium. The sequence continues at coordinate 43,038 of JACPUR010000003.1, forward strand.
TCCTGAAGAAACTCTTGCGGCGCGAGGAGGGGTGGGCGGTGGGATGGCCGCTCTTCTGCAAGCTTCACTTGGTTCTCCTCGGCGGCATCATCCTCCGCTACGTGATCGTCTGGGGAGGGGACATCAAGCAGCCGCTCATATTCCCCTCTCAGCAGGCGCAAGTGCCGATGGTTTCGGGTCAGGGCTCGCCGGAATCGCTCGGCGAGGCCCTCCGGATGATCAATCGCCGCTGATGCGGAACACTCTCCGCCGCCCGGCCCCGACCGCCGTCGTTTTGTGGGGCTCCGTCCTCTGGGCGGCTTTTTTCCCGTCCGGCGCGGCTTCGGCGGCGAGCGCGCCCAGGGAAAGCCTGGAGCGGGGAAAGATTCTTTATACGGAGCGTTGCGTCTTCTGCCACGGGAAGGATGGCAGGGGATGGGATATGCAATCGAGGATCGCACGCCCTCCCGTGCCGGTTCCGGACTTGACCGATTCCGCTTTCATGCGCGGCTTCACCGAAAAGGAGCTGTTCCGCGTCATCAAGGAAGGGGGGACGCGTGAGGGGAAGTCCCGTTTCATGCCGCCCTCGGGCCTTTGGCTGAGCGATGAGGACATCCGGGACGTCATCATCTACGTGCGAAGCCTGGAGCGGAGGCCCGCCGGTGGCCAAGATGGCCGGTGAAGAGAGGCTCCCCGCCCCTTTCGTTTCCTCGGCGCCTCCGCCCACGGCTCGTTTTTCCGCCCTTCTAATGTTGTTTCTCGCTCTCTGCTCCGCCTTCCTCCCCGGCGTCTCGGATGCGGCCATCAATTACCTGAAGGCCGGCCGTTTCCCTCACGCCCTGACCCTCGCCGACATCGATCGCGATGGCAAGCTGGATGTCGTCGTCGCCGCCTCGGCGGCGAGGCAGATCGTCGTCTTGATGGGGGACGGGAGAGGGGGCGTTTCCCGTACCCTCGAGCTCCCGGTGGGACAGGGGCCGGGCTGGGTGGAGGTGGGCGACCTGGACGGGGACGGCCACGCGGACATCGTGAGCGCCGAAACGGGCGCGGGACAAGTGACCATCCAGTATGGGGACGGAGGGGGAGGGTTCCCCCGGCGGCGCACGCTGAAGGTGCCGGCGGCGGCCTCGGTCGGGGTGGACGATCTGAACGGAGACGGGAAATCGGATCTCGTCGTCTCCCAGGCCGTGCCCGGGAAAATCCTGGTGTTCCTGGGACGGCCGGGCGGAGATTTCGAGAAGCCCGCGGAGCATGAGCTCTTCCGCGGCCTCCACATCCTGGTGGTGGCGGACGTGGATGGAGACGGGAAGAAGGACATCGCCGTGGGGGGGCTCGGCCAGCACCACGTATCGGTCCTGCCCAATAAGGGGGATGGTACCTTCGGGCCGCCCCGGCATTACTCCCCCGGCCGCCTGCCCCACTACATGGCGGTCCGCGATTTCAACCGGGACGGGCTGCCCGATATCGCCGTGGTCCTCGGAGGGGAGGATGCCGTTCAAATGCTCTGGGGAGACCGGAAGAGCGGCTTCGCTCCCGGCGCCCGCTGGAAAGTGGGCGCGAATCCCCACGGGATCGCCGTCGGGGATTTCAACGGGGACGGGTTCAGTGACTTCGCCGTGGGGAGCCGGACCTCACACGATGTGTCCGTTTATCTGGGAAGTCCAGAAGGCGCCTTCCGCCTGGCCAGAGTGTTCCGCGTGCCGGACGACGTCATCACCCTCGCGGCGGGGGATATGAACGGGGATGGCAGGCTCGATCTTGTCCTTGCCTTTGCCAGCCGCCATGAGGTGGGGATTTATCTCGGCGATGGCAAGGGAGGGTTTTCCCCCTCCGACGCGCCCCCGAATGGCCGGCGCTAAGGAGGGTTGGCCGGGAGAGCGGATGCGCTGCCGCCGGGCGGCTGACGGGGAGACCCACATCCGCGTCACGCATTTCTTCATCGATCCCGCCGGTGCCCGCGAAGTCGCCCTTGCCTCCGCCCCCCGCCCTTTGGCACCATGTTTTCTTCAAACCACATTCCGGCGAAGAGAAGGGGGAGGCCCATGGCGTACCGCGTCGAGACGGTCCAGGTGAAAGGCAGCCCGATGGAGGTGTTCCTCTTCGATCCCAAGGGGCCGGGGCCGCACCCGGGACTGGTGCTCTGCCAGCACATCCCCGGCCACACGGGAATCGACAAGGACCCCTTCACCCTGAAGACGGGGGAGCGCTTCGCCGAGAACGGCTACGCCGTCTCGGTGCCCTTCCTCTACCATTGGTGGCCCAAGGAAGCGGACATGCAGGTCAAGCGCGAGGAGTTCCGGGACGACTGGACGGCGCCCGACCTGAGGGCGGGCTTCGACGTGCTGGCGGCGCAGAAGAACGTGGACGCCGGGCGCATCGGCATCGCCGGCCACTGCTGGGGCGGGCGGGTGTGCTGGCTCGGCGCGTGCACGGACTCCCGCTACAAGGCCTGCGCCGTGTTCTACGGGGGCGGGGTCAAGGAGGTGCGGGGGAAAGGGAATCCGCCCGCCATCGAGCTCGCGGGAAAAATCCCCTGTCCTGTCATCGGTTTCTTCGGGAACGACGACACCAATCCCTCCCCCAAGGACGTGGACGACTACGAGGCCGCCCTCGAGAAGGCGGGCGTCGAGTACGCCTTCCACCGCTACGACGGCGCGGGCCACGCCTTCCAGTGGGCCGATAACCCGGAGCGCTACCGGGAGAAGGCCAGCGAGGACGCCTGGGAGAAGGTGCTCGCTTTCTTCGCCGAGAAGTTGAAGAAGTAGCCACCCTTTCCTGGAGGCGGACGGCATGCGACTGGCGACCTACCGCAATCTCTCCCCCGGCGCCAGCGGCGACCGGCTGGGGGCGCTCCTCTCGGACGGGCGGCTGGCGGACCTGCGGCTGTGCTACGCGGCCTGCCTGGCGGAGAAGGAGGGGGAGGGCCGCCCTTACGCCATGGCCCACGCCCGCGTCCCCCGGGACATGCGGGAGTTCCTCCTGGGCGGCGGGCCCGCCCTGGCCGCCGCTCGGAAGGCGCTGGAGCACGCCGAGGGCGTCCTGAAGGCGGGGAAGATGCCCTCCGGGCCGGACGGGGAGGCCGCCGCCCTGGCCGCCGGGCAGTACCGGCTGCGGGCCGTCATCCCGAAGCCGGGCAAGTTCCTGCACACCGGCCTCAACTCCATCAAGCACGTCGAGCACACGGGCAACAAGAAGCCGCCCCAGGTGCCGGGCGCCCCGCGCTTCAACACCAGCCTGATCGGCCACGAGGAGCCCGTCGTCTACCCCAAGCAGACGAAGATGCTCGACTACGAGGTGGAGGTGGGGATCGTCATCGGCAAGCGCTGCAAGGACGTGGCGCGCGAGCGGGCCTTCGACGTCATCGCGGGCTACACCATCTACAACGACGTCACCGCCCGCGATATCCAGCGGGACGCGGCTCGGGGCGGCGTCTTCCTGGGCAAGAACTTCGACGCGACGAATCCCCTGGGTCCCCATCTCGTGACGGCGGACGAGGTGCCCGACCCGGAGTCGCTGCGGGTGTTCTGCCGGGTGAACGGCCAGACGCGCCAGGACGAGCGCCTCACCGACATGATCTTCAAGATCCCGGACCTCGTCGCGTTCTACAGCCAGATGACGCTGGAGCCGGGCGACGTCATCTCCTCGGGCACCTTCTCTGGCGTGGCCATCGAGCAGGCCGACCCCGGGCCCTTCCTCCTCAAGCCCGGGGACGTGGTGGAGTGCGAGGTGGAACGCCTCGGGGTGCTGCGGAACCCCATCGTGGCCTGAGGGCCGGGGTGCCTGCAGCCCGTTGTATCCAGGCCGTTTTCGGCCGAGAACGAATTCGCTCCCTCGCCTGTTCGGTAGGCATGGTGTTCCGGTCGGCGGCGGCGCGCCTTGGGCGGCCGGGGGGAGCCGTCAAGTCGCTCCGGGCGGTCGAGAAGCTGGACTTCGAACGCATCATCCCCGGGCACGGGCTGGCGACTGCCCCGGCCCCGGCGGTGCGCGAGACGCGCGAGTATTTCGAGGACCTGATCGCCGCCGTCAAGGAAGCGATGCAGAAGACGAGGGACGTGGACAAGATCAAGGAGATGGTCAGGCTCCCCAAGTACGAGAAATGGGGAATGTATGACCGGTGGCTCCCGCTGAACGTCGAGCGAATCGCGGGCTGGCTGAACGTGGGGCAGTGAGCGGCGGGGACTTCACCGGCGGGAGTTCCGGCCGCTTGCCGGGATTCGCCCCGGAACGAAAGGAGGAATTTCGCGGCGAAAATTAGGGTGGTCCCCGGCGCCGCAATTCATTATGATATTCCCCATCGGATTCGTTTGGTCGCCTAAAGGAAAACGTATTGTGTTTTCCGGAGTCGCCGCCTACGCGGAGCAGGTGCGCGGCGCAGGAAAACACGGGGGTTCGTTTATGCTTTTGGCCGAAAGATGCTCTGCCGCGTGGAGGTGACAGATGAAACCGATGGGGAAATGGTGGCTGGGCGCCGCGCTGGCTTTCTGCACGCTCGCCGCGGGATGGGGCGCCGAAAGCGCGGGGAAATTCCGCATCGGAATCCACCGCTCCGTGTACGGCTCCTATGAAGTGGTGGCCGACCGGATGGGCTACTGGAAGGCCGAGGGGCTGGACTATACCGTCCAGTACTTCAAGCAGGGCAAGCTCATGCGCAACGCCGTCATCCAGGACAACCTGGACGTGGGGACGACGGGCTTCTCCCCCTTCGTGACGGCGCAATCCAAGGGCGCCCAAGTGACGGGCATTGCCGTCACAGCCGACACCTGCGCCCACCAGCGCATCATGGTTTTGAAGAATTCCCCGCTCAAGAGCGTCAAGGAGCTCAGGGGCAAGACCGTCGCCACGAGCACGGGGACGAGCGTGGACCTCTCGTTCAAGACCTTCATGCTTCCGGCTCACGGCCTGACCGAGAAGGACCTGAAGTGGATCAGCGTGGTCACCACGGACCGCGTGCCGGCCCTGATGTCGGGCAACGCCGACGCGGCCATCGTGGGGGACCCGCAGGGCGAGATCGCGCTTCAGAAAGGCCTGGTCCGGGCCATTGACACCTTCTGCCCCTACGATCGGCCCCGGCTGATCCACATCGGCAATCCGCAGACCCTGAAGGAGAACCCCGAACGATACGTGAAGTTCTTCAAGGGCTGGCTCAAGGCCCAGAAACTGCTGCGGGAGGAACCCGAGAAGTTTGCCAAGAGCTACCATGAGGCCCTGCAGGAAGTGGGCGACAAGACGGAATACAAGGTCGCGCTGGCCGTTGTGAAGCGCCTCACGACGGAGCCCCTGATCGGCGACGAGATCCGCAAGAACATGCAGGACATCGCGCGGACGCAGAAAAAGCTCGGCTGGATCAAGAGCGAGCCCGATTTCATCAAGGGAAAGATGCTGGATGATACCCTCTTGAGGAAGGCGGCCAGCTCGCTGGCCAACTGAGCCGTCCGGCGCAGCGGTCGGGGCGGGCCGAGGTTCCCGCCGCTTTCCTAGAGGTACCGACGCCGATGACGCCGCACGGTCGCCTCGGCCGGAGTCCCGAGGGGGCCCTCGCCGGGAAGAAAGGGCGCCCGGACGGAGTGAAAAAAAGAGTAGTCAGCGGCGGCATGCTGGGATAGGATGTTTCCATCTAAAAGAAAGCGATTGTGGGGTTGCGATATGGGGATTCCGTTCCTCCGAATGGCGGAACAGGGAAGGGCCGGAAAGTCTTCGGTTTTACCCTGCATGGGTGGGATTTTCTTGAGAGGAGGAGGTTTGATGAATCGAATCGCCAAATGGTTTATCGGTATCGCGCTCGCGGGCGGCATGCTCGCTCCGGGATGGAGCGCCGAGGGCGCGGAGAAGTTCCGCATCGGCATCCACCGGGCGATCATGGGCTCCTTCGAGGTAATCGCCGACCGGAAGGGCTACTGGAAAGAGGAAGGGCTGGACTACACGGTCCAGTACTTCAAGCAGGGCAAGCTCATGCGCAACGCGGTCATCTCGGGCGACCTCGACACCGGCACGACCGGGTTCTCCCCCTTCGTGACGGCCGTCTCGAAGGGCGCCAAGGTGACGGGCATCGCCGTGACAACGGAGATCTGCGCCACCTCGGGACGCATCATGGTGCCGAAGGATTCGCCCATCAAGAGCGTGAAGGACCTCAAGGGCGTGACCTTCGCGACCCTCGAGGGGACCAGCACGGACTTCGCCTTCCGGACGAAGGTCCTGCCCCGCTACGGCCTGAAGGCGGACGACCTGAAGTGGCTTAACGTCGTCGCCACGGACCGGGTGGCGGCCGTCGTGTCGGGCAACGCGGGCGCGGCCCTCATCGGCGATCCGCAGGCCGAGATCGCGGTCCAGAAGGGGCTCGTCCGGGAGCTCGAGAATGTCTGCGAATACGACCGCACGCGCATGATGCACATCGGGAACCCCCAGACCCTGAAGACGAAAAGCGTGCAGTACGAGAAGTATTTCAGGGGCTGGCTCAAGGCGCACAAGCTTCTGAAGGAGAACCCCGAGGAGTTCGCGAAGGTCTATCACGCGGCCCTGCAGGAGGTCGGCGACAAGACGGAGTACAAGGTGGTCCTGTCGGTCATAAAGCGCCTGCCTTCCACGCCTCTCTTCACGGATGTGTCGAGGAAGGACCTCCAGGACATGGCGAAGATGCAGATCAAGCTCGGTTACATCAAGAAACACCCCGACTTCACCAAGGGCGCGATGATGGACGATTCCATCGTCCGCAAGGTGGCCGGCGCGCCCAAGAACTGAGTCCGCGCGAAACACGAAAGCCCCGGGGGAAGCTCCCCCGGGGCTTTCTCTTTTCCCGCGCGGGCGGCGAAGGCTACATCCGCACTTTCCGGGGGCGCCGCTTCGGGCGATCGTCCGGGAAGGTGACGCCGCTCGCGTTCACCCCCAGCCCCACCAGCATCTTGGCGAGCTGGATGGCGGCGCTGTAGCCCTCGAGCACGGGAACCTCCCACCCGAGTTCCAGGAGCCTCTCCTGGACGAACGGCTGAAGCCAGAAGGTCCCCGAGCACCCGAACGTGATGACCTCGGCGCCGTCCTCCTCGAGCGCCGAGACGGCCTCCTTCACCGCGCGCTCCACCGCCTCCGAGCGTTCGCCGCGCCGGGCCTTGTCCCTCTCGTGCTCGAGGACGGGCTCGCCGCTGTAGCCCGGCCTGGGATGGTAGTAGCCGATGTTCCGGATGGAGGCGCACCGGTGGTCCATGCGGTGCTGGTACACGAGGTTGCGGTAGTACATGTTGTGGGTCTCGGCGAAGTCGATGACGCTGAACTTGTCGCCGAGCATGCAGGCGATGTGCATCTGGGAGAAGGCGCAGGCGGTGACGACGACGCCGTGCTTGCGGGTGATCTCCCGCGCCTCCAGGAAACCGGGCTCGCCGCCGCCGAGCAGCACGATGCCGTTGTACTTCCCGCTCTCGCACGCCTCCTTCACGATGGGCAGGCGCGCCACCGACGCGTAGGCGAACTCCTCGCGGTTCTCGACCTGCCAGTCTCCGTAGGGCGCCAGGGCCCCCTCGTGAAGGTCCCACTCCACGTCCTCGAGCAGGCTCAGCACGTTGACGTAGCTCCTCACGCGCTGCTCCTTGGTGAGCTTGGGATCGTACTTCACGAAGCGGCCGTTCTCCGGCAACCGGAACGCGGGGACGAGCAGGAAGCGGAATTTTCTTGAGTCGGCCATATCGGCCCTCCTGGTTCTGCGAGCGCCGGAAAATGGGGGATGAACGGCCGGCGCGAAACCGCGCGCAGTATATGTCTTCGGCCCGGCGGGTGGAATCGCGGAAGGCGCCTCGGGAAAGACGGGAACTCGGGAAGGACGGGAAGGAAAAGCGGGTCTGAAATCACCCGCCCCGGGGGGAAGGCCGGGGGCCGGGCCGCCGGCGGGCGGCCCGGCCCGGCCGGGGGTTACTTGTCCAGCCAGACGTCCCGCATGTCGAAGAATAGCTTGTTCAGGTTCTTGTTGCCCTTCACGTAGTCGCGGGTGGCCTGGACGAAGGGCGATCCGGCGAAAGCCGGGTAGTAACCCATCTCGACCATGTAGCGCTGCATCCGGTGGCTGAGGTCGAGTTGCTTCTTCGCGTCCACCGTGGAGCGCCAATCCTCCAGCCAGTTGTCCAGCTTCGGATCGTTCATCCCCAGGTAGTTGATGGGGCTCTTCGTGTGCCAGATCTGGGAGGTGGAGTTGATGTCCAGGACGGGCAGGGTGTCCTGCAGGGTCATGTCGAGGGCCTTCCGCCGCACGAGGAGCCCGATCCAGGCGGCCCGGTCCACCACCTGGATGTCCATCTCCGCGCCCACCTTGGCGTACATGGTCTTGAGGGCCTGGGAAATCTCCACGAAGGTGGGGTCGGTGTTGTTGATCACCATCGTGAACTTGAAGGGCTTCGAGGGCCCGTAGCCCGCCTCGGCCAGAAGTTGCTTCGCCTTCGCGGGATCGTAGGGACACATCGAAGTGAGGTCGATGGCGTCGACAGACCCCGGCGCCGAGTAGCTGTTCCAGGGGATGGTGAGCCCGCGGAGGGCGGTGTTCACGATGTGTTTCCGGTCGATGGCGTAGCAGCCGATGGCCCTGCGGACGCGCACGTCCTTCCAGACGGGGCGCTGGCTGTTGATCGTCGCCACGAAGGTGGTGGCCGTCTTCCCCGCGTCCACGACGACGCCCTTCGTCTCCTGCAGGGTTTTCACGATGCCCTTCGGCACGTTCAGGATCATGTCGATCTCGCCCGAGCGGAGGGCGTTCATCCGCTGCGTGGCGTCGGGTATGACGTAGGCCTCGATGCGGTCCAGGTAGGGGCGATCCTTGATGAAGTAGCCCTTGAAGCGTTCCATGATGACGTGCTGGTTCGGCTTATACTCGACGATCCGGAACGGCCCGCCGTAGACGGGGTGCCGCCGGAACCGCTCAATGTCCTTGTCGTAGGCCTTGGGGGAGACGAGCACGGGCCGGTTCCAGTAGCCCCCGAGGGCGGCCAGCGTCATCCCCTTGCCCACGTCGGATTGGTGGAAGCGGACGGTATACTTGTCCACCACCTCTACCTTCTTGATTTGCATGAGATAGGCGGTGTAGCTGGAGCCCAGCCTTGCCTTCGGGTTCTTCTTCTTTTGCTCCTTCAGCCATGCGGGGTCGAGCCGGCCGGTGAGCATATCGATGTTCCACTTGACCGCCTCGGCGTCGAGGTCCGTCCCGTCGTGGAACTTGGCGCCCTTGTGGAGATGGAAGGTGATTACCCGGCCCTCATCCGCGACCTCCCATTTGTGGGCCAGCTCTCCGATGAGCTTGTAGTCCTCGTTCAGTCCCAGGAGGCCCGCCCCCATCGTGTCCCGGTAGAACTTGATGGGGATCCCCAGGGCGACGGTACCGTCCATGTGCTCGACGTTGCCCTCAATGGCGATGCGGAGGGTGCCTCCTCTCTTGGCCGCCGAGGCGGCCTGCCCCCCGATGAGCAGTCCCAGGAACAGGAACGGAAAAATGCGGACGAAACGTCTCATGGTGGTTCCCTCAAAGGAGATGTCCAAACGAGCACCCGGGCAGCATGATGTTCACGCGTCGAATGGGGAAATTATAGGGGAAAGAGGCGGGGGTGGCCAGGCATGCGCGGAGAGCTATGCGTCCTTGAGGCGCTTGGTCAGCTCGCGGTCCAGGGCCGAGGCGAAGCGGTGCCGATCCAGGGGAGAGAAAGGGGCGGGCCCGCCCTGGATGAGCCCCCCGCTGCGGAGATCCTGGTAGAAGTCGCGGAGGGAGAGCTTCTCCTGCGCGTTTTCGGAGTCGAAGACCTCGCCCCGCGGGCTGATGGAGACGCCGCCTTTCTCCGCCACGGCGGCGGCCAGGGGGACGTCGGCCGTGACCACGATGTCCCCCGCGCCCATGGCCTCGGCGATGTGCTTGTCGGCGGCATTGAAGTCCCGGCCCACCAGGACGGACCGGATGAGAGGGGATTCCGGGAGCGTCACCCTCCGGTTGGCCACGAAGCAGACCGGGAGCTGCAGGCGTTCGGAGGCCCGGAAGACGATATCCCGGATCTCCCCCGGGCACGCATCGGCATCAATCCAGATTTGCAACGCGCATCCTTTTCAGCGCCCGCGGCGGCCGGGGCGCTGGAAGCCGGTCAACTTTTCCCGGCGGGGGCGCCGGGCGCGGGCGAGTTCACGGACGCCCGGGCGCGGGCCGCCTCGTGGCGGCGCCGCACCGCCTGGATGGCCGCCAGGTTGCTGGTCATGATGGGTAGCCCGGGATAAGCGGACCGCAGCAGGTGCAGGGCCCGCACGGCGGGAAGATTGGTGCAGGAGATGAACAGGCAGTCGGCCCGGGCCAGGAGGGAGGAGGGGATGGTTTCCCGGGCGAAGGCGAGAATCTCGGCGCCGCTCAGGCCGCCGATGCGGGTGTTCTCCACGATGCCCATGCCCCGGATGAAGAGGACCTCCAGCCCGTCCTCCTGGAGGCTTGCCCCCACGGCCTCGGTGAGATCGGGCGTGTAGGGCGTCAGGACGACGAGCCTCCGCGCCCCGAGCAAGCCGAATTCCTCGCCCAGGGCCGAGAGGATGGTGATGGCTTCGGTCCCGGTGGTGGCCTCGATGGACTCCTGGATGCGGCGGTCGTAATCCCGGCCGAAGAGGGCGCCGCCCGAGGTGCAGCCGAAGACGGCGACGTCGGGCTTCATCGTCCGGAGCGCCCGCGCCGCCTCGGGGAGGGAGTCCTCGATCATCCGGATCTCGCCCTCCCGCGTCGTGTCCTCGAGGTACATCCGCGCGGTGGCCGTCTCCACCTCCTCCGGCAGGGTGCGGTGGAAATCCACCTCCATCGTCGTGTTGGAGGAGGGGACGATCAGTCCAGCCCGGTACGTATCCATCATCGCCTCGAACTGAGCGCGCAGCGATCACAGCCCCCGTGGATTCTCGCACGGCACCCCCGCCCGGGCCAACCCGCCGCCGGGGGATGTGGACCGGCCCTCGGTATCGGAATAAAATAATTCATCTGACTTTCATTCGAGGCGGAGAATCGGCGGGCCGGGAGCCCGCCGGGAGGGGGACGTGGACTTCCAGCTCAGCGCCGAGGACCGCCTTCTCCAGCAGACCGCCCGCGAGCTGGCCCTGCGGGAATTCGCGAAGGACGCCTACGGCTACGAGAAGACGGGAGAATACCCGCGCCGCTCCATGAAGGTTCTGGCCGCGCACGGGATGATGGGCATGACGGTGGCCGAGCCCCACGGCGGGGGCCGCTCCATCTTCGATGCCTGCCTGGTGATGGAGGCCGTCTCCCAGGTGTGCCCCCACAGCGGGGACGTGGTGCAGATGGGGAACATGGGTCCCATCCGGATTATCGACGAGCTGGGGACGGAGGCGCAACGGTCGCTCTTTCTCCCCCCTCTGTGCCGGGGCGAGAAGATCATCTCCATCGCCATGTCCGAGCCCGAGGCCGGCTCGGCCGCGACAGACCTCAAGACCTCCGCCCGATACGACGGCGAGAGCGCCGTCCTGAACGGCCAGAAGTGCTTCAGCTCGAACGCGCCGCACGCGGACCTCTTCGTGGTCTACGTCCGCTTCGGCCCCCGGACGCGGGACTGCGGCGCCGTGGTGGTGGAGACGGGGACGCCCGGTTTCACGAAGGGCGGGGCCGAGCGCTACATGAGCGGCGAGGCCTACTGCGCCCTCTACTTCGACGAGGCGCGGGTGCCCCGGGAGAACGTCCTCGTCGACGACGACGGTTTCAAGGTCCTGATGCCCATCTTCAACGTCGAGCGACTGGGAAACGCCACCCGCTGCCTCGCCCTCGCCCAGGCGGCCTACGACATGGCGGTCGAGCACACCCAGACGCGGCGCCAGTTCGGGCGCCCTCTGTGCGAGTTCCAGGGGGTGCAGTGGATGGTGGCGGACATGCGGGTGAAGCTGGAGGCGGCCCGGCTCCTCCTCTACCGGGCGCTAGCGAACGCCCGTGCGGGCATGCCCTCGGCCCTCGAAACCACCGCCGCCAAGCTCTACTGCAACGAGATGGCCCGCCAAGTGGCCGACGACGCGATCCAGCTCCACGGGGCCTATGGCTACTCGACCCAGATGCCGCTGGAGTTCCTCTACCGCAAGATCCGGGGCTGGTCGATCGCGGGCGGCACGACGCAGATCCTCCGCAACCGGATGGCCGACCTCATCTACGGGCGCTCGTTCAGCCAGCGCCCGCCGCGCCCGGAATGAGCGATCCCTCCGCCACCCGCCAAAGCCTCCGCCGCCTCCTCGCCCCGGCCTCCGTGGCCGTGGTGGGGGCCTCGGCGGACCTCGAGCGCTTCAACGGCCGGGTCCTCAAGAACCTCCTGCGCCACGGCTACCCGGGCCGCGTCTATCCGGTGAATCCCAAGTACAGCGAGGTGGCCGGGGTTCCCTGCTGGCCCTCCCTGGACGTTCTTCCCGAGACGCCGGAGACCGTCTTCATCGCGGTGGGGCGGGAGCATGTCCTGGGCGTGGTGGAGGAATGCGCGGCGCGGGGAGTCGCGGCCGTCACCATCTACACGGCGGGTTTCTCCGAGACGGGCGGGGAGGGGGCGCGCCTGGAGCGGGGGATACTCGCCCGCGCCCGGGCCTCGGGAATGCGCGTCTGCGGTCCCAACGCGGCCGGCTACCACAATTTCCACGCGCGGCTCCACCTGGCGGGCATCATCGCCCTGGAGATCGACGGCGTGCTCCCGGGCGCCGTGGGGGTGGTGTGCCAGAGCGGGAGCATCGGGGGCGCGCTCCTCTCGCGGGCCACCCGGCGGGGGATCGGCTTCAGCTACATGATCTCCTGCGGGAACGAGATGGACCTCGAGGCCGCGGATTACGTGGACTTCCTGGTGGAGGATCGCGAGACGCGCGCCATCGCGCTCTACCTGGAGGGCCTGCGCGACGGCCCGAAGTTCCTGCGGGCGGCCGAGCGGGCCCTGGCGGCGGGTAAGCCCATCGCCGCGCTGAAGGTGGGCCGCGCCGAAGCGGGCCGCGCCGCCGCGGTGAGCCACACGGGAGCGCTGGCGGGGGAGGATTTCGCCTGCGACGCGGCGTTCCGGCACTGGGGGGTGACCCGGGTAGAGGGGCTGGAGGCGCTGTTCGAGACGGCCCACATGTTCGCCTCGACCCCTCTTCCCCGGGGCCGCCGGGTGGGGATCGTCTCCACGACGGGGGGAGGAGGGGCCCTCGTGGCCGACGCCTGCGGCGCCCTGGGGCTGGAGGTGCCTCCCCCGGGCGAGCGGCTCGAGGCGCGCCTGCGGGAGGCGCTCCCCGGAGCCGCCCCGGCGGCCAATCCGATGGATACGACCATTGCGGGCATCCAGGCCTTCGGGGCCGTCCTGCGGGCGGCGCTGGAAGAAGGTCCCTTCGATCTGGCGATCCCGGTGGTGGGTTCGAGCGCCCAGTTCCGGCCCGAGATCGGAGTGGCCCCCATCCTCAAGGCCAAGGAGGAGAACTGGGGCGGGGGGCGTCCTCTCCTGGCCTATTTCAATCCCCAGGCGGACGAGGCCCACCGCCTGATGGCGGGTGCGGGGATCGCTTCCTTCCAGTCGGCCGAGGGCTGCGCCCGGGCGGCGGCCCATCTGGCCGCCTATGCGGACCATCCCGCCCGGCGCCGGGGAAGGGCGCCCGTCCCTCCGGTGCCGGCGGGAGCCCGGCCGTTTCTGCAAAAGGCCGGCCCTCTCGGCGAGGGGGAGAGCCTGTCGCTGGCCGAGATGTTCGGCATCCGCGCCGTCCCCCGCCGCCTGTGCCGGGACGGGGAGGAGGCGGTCCGGGCCGGGCGGGAGCTGGGCTACCCGGTGGTCCTCAAGCTCTCCTCTCCGGATGTCCCCCACAAGACGGAGGCGGGCCTCGTCTCCGGCCGGCTGGCGGATGAGGCCGCCCTCCGCGCCGCGCACGCGGCCATGGCGGAGCGTCTCCGGCGCCTCCCCGGCCTCCGCCGGGAGGGCTTTTTGGTCGAAAGATGGATAGAGGGGGGGGCGGAGTTCCTGCTCGGAACGGTGTGGGACGCGCAATTCGGCCCGGTGGTGACGGTGGGCCTGGGCGGGCTGGCGGCGGAAGCGCTCGGCGATGTGAGCGCCCGCCTCGCCCCGCTCGCCCGGGAGGATGCCGAGGCCATGCTCGGCGAGCTTCGGGGCGCCCGCGTTCTCGGCGCCTTCCGGGGGCGGGGAGCGCTGGACCGGGGGGCGCTGGCGGAGGCCATCGTCGCCCTGGGGACGCTCGCCGCGGCGCTCGGGGGGCGCCTCCGGGAGGCGGACATCAACCCGCTTTTCGTCCTGCCCGAGGGGGAGGGCTGCCTGGCCGCCGACGCCCTCATCGTGCTGGGAGGGGGGCCCGGCCAGCCCGGATGAACCTCCCGCTTTCCATGGGCCTCCCGAAACACCGTTCCGGATCAGGTTTTCATCTGAAGCAAGGATATTTTCCCCCAAATAGGTCCCCAAAATAGGGCGTTGACATAAACTGCGACAGCCGCTACGGTTTACCCATACCAAATTCACGGTTGTCGGCAGAAAAAGCCACCAAACCCTCTGTTTTTGCAGGGGGAGCTTATCCGCCGGCGAGGAGGGAGTGTCCCTGTGGCCCAGCTTCTCCGGATTGAGGACCTCCAGACGCATTTTTTCACGTCCGGCGGGGTGGTGAAGGCCGTCAACGGGATTTCCTATGACGTGGAGGAGGGCGAAACCGTCGCCATCGTCGGGGAATCGGGCTGCGGGAAATCCGTGAGTGCCCTCTCCATCCTCCGCCTCATCCCCGATCCCCCCGGGCGTATCGTCGGGGGGAGCATCCAGTTCAACGGCATGAACCTCCTCTCCCTCTCCGACGAAGAGATCCGTAAGGTGCGCGGGCATCAGATCGGGATGATCTTCCAGGAGCCGATGACCTCGCTCAATCCCATCCTCACCATCGGCCTCCAGCTCACCGAGACGATGGAGGTGCACCTCGGCCTTAAGCGGGCCGACGCGCAGAAGCGGGCGGCGGAGTACCTGCGGATGGTGGGAATCCCGGAGCCGGAGAGGAGGCTCCAGCAGTACCCCCACCATCTGAGCGGAGGCATGCGCCAGCGGGTCATGATCGCGATGGCGCTCTGCTGCGAGCCCAAGCTCATCATCGCCGACGAGCCCACCACCGCCCTCGACGTCACCATCCAGGCGCAGATCCTCGAGCTGATGAAGGACCTCACCAAGCGCATGGGCGTGGCTCTCATCGTCATCACCCACAACCTCGGGGTGGTGGCCCGCTACGCGGACCGCGTGAACGTCATGTACGCGGGCAAGATCATCGAGCGGGGGCCCGCCCGGGCCATTTACTCCCGGCCTTCGCACCCCTACACGCTGGGGCTCCTGCGCTCGGTCCCCCGCCTGGACCACCCCCGCCGGGAGCGCCTCGACCCCATCGAGGGCCAGCCGCCCGACTTGTCCCGCCAGATCGCGGGCTGTTCCTTCCAGCCCCGCTGCCGGTTCGCCTTCGACCGGTGCGCCGAGTATCCGCCCCTGGAGCCGGCCGAGAGCGGCCATCTCGCGGCCTGCTGGAAGAAGGACGAGCTGCTCCGTCTTTCGGCGAGGGCCTCCTGATGGCGACGGATTTCTCCACCCGCGCCAAGCCGCTGCGCTCCCGGGGAGGGGAGGGGGACGGCGTCCTCCTCGAGGTGAAGGGGCTCAAGAAGCACTTCCCCATCACGGAAGGAGTGCTGATCCAGAGGACGGTCGTGACGGTGAAGGCGGTGGACGGAGTGAGCTTCTCCATCCGGAGGGGCGAGACCCTGGGGCTCGTCGGCGAGTCCGGCTGCGGCAAGACCACCACGGGCCGCTGCATCCTTCAGCTCGAGCGCCCGACGGAGGGGGAGGTGATCTTCGGGGGGACGAACCTCGCCACCCTGGACCAGAAGGAGCTCCGCTCATGGCGCCGGAGGATGCAGGTGATCTTCCAGGATCCCTACAGCTCCCTCAATCCGCGGATGAAGATCGGCGACATCATCGAGGAGCCGATGTACGTCCACGGGCTGGCCCAAGGCGGCCGGGAGCGGCGGGAGCGGGTCCGGGAGCTCCTCACGGTCTGCGGGCTGGGCGCCCGGATGGGCGATCGCTTCCCCCACGAAATGAGCGGCGGCCAGCGCCAGCGCGTAGGCATCGCCCGGGCGCTGGCCATGAGGCCGGAGTTCATCGTATGCGACGAGCCCGTCTCGGCCCTGGACGTCTCGATCCAGGCCCAGATCATCAACCTGCTCGAGGACCTGCGCCAGCAGTACGGGCTGACCTACCTGTTCATCGCCCACGACCTCAGCGTGGTGCGGCACCTGTGCCACCGGGTGGCGGTGATGTACCTGGGCCGGATCGTGGAGATGGCGGACTGCGACGAGCTGTACGAGAACCCGAGGCACCCCTACACCCGCGCCCTCCTTTCGGCGGTCCCCGTCCCGGACCCCGAGGTGGAGCACCGCCGGAAGCTGGAGGTGGTCAGGGGGGAGGTCCCGAGCCCGATCAACCCGCCGAGCGGCTGCGTCTTCCACCCACGCTGCCCGCTCACCGTGGAAAGCTGCATGAGCGATGTTCCCGCGCTCCGGGAAATCGGCCCTGGCCACTGGGTGGCCTGCACGGAGGTTTAGGCGTATGCGGCCGGCGCGGCATGGCCGGCGAGAAGGGCAACACGGCCCGTTGCCTTCTGACTGAGGAGGTTCAATCATGAATCGCTTGTCGATGAGAACGGCCCTGGCGCTCGGGGCGGCCCTGGCGCTCGCGCTGGCTGGCTTCGCGGCCACGGCGGAAGCCGCTCCCAAGAAGGGAGGAGTGCTCAAGTACATCATCCCCGCGGAGCCGCCAAGCTACGACGGGCACAGGGAAACCACCTTCGGGCTCATCCACCCGATCGCGCCCTTCTACAGCTTGCTGATCCGGGTGAACCCCGACAACCCCGCATCTCCCACCGATTTCGTGTGCGACGTCTGCACCGAAATGCCCAAGCCCACGGACGGGGGGAAGAAGTACACGTTCAAGATGCGCAAGGACGTCAAGTTCTGGGACGGCCAGCCGCTCACGGCGAAGGATGTCGAGGCCACCTACAAGAAGATCATCTTCCCTCCGGAGGGAGTGGCCAGTGCCCGCAAGGGCCAGTTCTCCATGGTGGCGAAGGTGAGCGCGCCGGACGACGGGACGGTGGTTTTCGATCTGAAGTATCCCTCCGGGGCCTTCCTCCCCGCGCTGGCGACCCCGTATAATTTCCTCTACAGCGCGAAGAAGCTCGCCCAGGACATACACTGGTACGAGAAGAACATCCTGGGCTCCGGGCCCTTCAAGTTCAAGCAGCACCAGCGGGGGGCCTTCATCGAGGGCGAGCGCAACCCTGACTATCACTTCAAGGGCGTGCCCTACCTGGACGGCTTCCACGGCATCTTCTCCGACAAGCTGGCGGTGCGCGTGAACGCCATCCGGAGCGGCCAGGCCTACATCGAGTTCCGGGGCTTCCCGCCCAGCCACCGCAACGACCTGAAGAAGGCGCTGGGGGACAAGCTCACCGTCCAGGAGAGCGACTGGAACTGCTCCCTCCTCATCAACCCGAACCACCTCAAGAAGCCTTTTGACGACCCGCGCGTCCGCCGGGCGCTCACCCTCGCGATCGACCGCTGGGGCGGCTCGCAGTATCTCTCCAAGACCGCCATCGTGAAGCCGGTGGGGGGCGTGGTGTTCCCCGGCCATCCCCTCGCGGCGAAGAAGGAGGAACTGGAGAAAATCGCCGGCTACTGGCCCGACATCAAGAAGTCCCGGGCCGAGGCGAAGCGGCTCCTGAAGGAGGCGGGCATTCCGGAGGGATTCGAGTTCACCTTGCACAACCGCGGCGTGGACCAGCCCTACAAGATCGTGGGCACCTGGCTCATCGACCAGTGGCGGCAGGTGGGCCTCAAGGTGAAGCAGTGGGTGCAGCCGACGGGCCCCTTCTATCAGGTGCTCCGCAGCAAGTCCCAGCAGTATGACGTGAGCATGGACTTCAACTGCCAGGCGGTGGTGAATCCTTTGGCCGACGTGTCCAAGTACCTGTCCTACGACAAGTCGGGCAGCAACCACGCGAATTACATCAACCGCGAGGTGGACGGGCTCTACGAGAAGATGAACCGATCGGGGGACGTCGAGGAACAGCGGGCGGTCATGCGGCAGTTCGAGAAGCTCGTGCTGGATGAGCAGGCCCATTACTTCGTCACCTTGTGGTGGTACCGGATCATCCCGCACCGCTCCATCGTGAAGGGATGGAAGATCAGCCCGAGCCACTACCTGAACCAGGACCTGTCCAACATCTGGCTCGAGGAATAGGGGGGCATTTTCGCGGCGGCCGGCCCGCCGGCGTGAAGCCGGCGGGCCGGCCCGCGGAGCGTTTGCATGCACAAGTACATCCTCAAGCGGACCCTGCTCATGATCCCCACGCTCTTCGGGGCGGCGGTGCTCGTATTCGTGCTGCTCCGGCTGATCCCGGGTGACACGTGCGAGCTCCGCCTGGCCGGGACCGGCGCCTATTTCGACGAAAGCGCGCTCAAGGTGTGCCGGGAGCAGGCCGGCCTGAACCGGCCCATGGCCGCCCAGTTCCTCGACTGGATGTGGGGCATCGTGCGCCTCGACTTCGGTTACTCCATGTGGACGGGCCAGCCCGTCACGGCCGAGATCGCCCTCCGCTTCCAGCTTTCCCTCCAGGTGGCCATCATGGCCACCCTCGCCGCCACGATCCTCGCCATCCCGCTGGGCACCATCTCGGCGATCAAGCAGGACACCTGGGTGGACTACGTGGTGCGCGGCTTCAGCATCGCCGGCCTGGCGATGCCCTCCTTCTGGCTCGGCATCCTCATCATCCTGGGCCTGCTCATCTCCACCCAGCGCTTCCTGGGGGAGCCGTGGATGCCGCCGCTCGAATACATCCCCATCTGGGAGGACCCGGGGCGGAACCTCATCCAGCTCGTCTGGCCCGCGCTGGCGACGGGCTACCGCTACTCCGCCGTCGCCACCCGGATGACGCGCTCGGCCCTGCTCGAGGTTCTGCGCGAGGACTACGTCCGCACGGCCCGCGCCAAGGGCCTCATCGAGAAGCTGATCATGCGCCGCCACGCCCTCAAGAACGCCCTCCTCCCGGTGACGACGGTCATCGGCCTGGAGTTCGCCTTCCTCATCGGAGGGCTGGTGGTGACCGAGCAGGTGTTCAACCTGAACGGCGTGGGCAAGCTGTTCGTCGAGGCGGTGTCCCACCACGATTACACCTTGACCCAGGCGCTCGTGATGCTCGTGGCGTTTGTCTTCATCCTGACGAACTTCGTCATCGATATCTTCTACGCGTGGATCGATCCGCGCATCCGGTACCGCTAGGAGCGAGGCCATGGTCGAATTGCGCACCCCGCCGCTCGCGGCGCCGATGGAAGGCGAGGCCGCTCCGCGCAGCTTCTGGCGCGAGGCCGTCCGGAACGTGACCTTCCGCAAGCCCCTCGGGGCGGCGGGGGCGTTCATCATCCTCCTCATGATCGCCATGGCTCTCCTGGCGCCGGTCATCGCGCCCTACAACCCCGTGGCGAACGTCTATGAGAAAATCCATCAGCCGCCGAGTTTCGAGAATTGGCTGGGGACCGATCAGTTCGGCCGGGACATCCTGAGCCGCATCATCTACGGCGCACGCACGGCGCTTCTGGTGGGCTTCGTCTCCTCTCTTATCGGAGCGACCCTGGGCCTGCTCCTCGGCGTGGCCAGCGCCTACTTCGGCGGGCGCTTCGACCTCATCTTCCAGCGGGTGATGGACGTATTCATGGCCTTCCCGCTCATCATCATGGCGCTGGCGGTCGTGTCGATCTTCGGCACGGGCGTCCAGAACGTCATCATCGCCATCACCATTCCCTTCATCCCCCGTTGCGCCCGCGTGGTGCGATCGAGCGCCCTCGCCATCCGCGAGATCCCCTACGTGGACGCCGCCCGCGCGCTGGGCTTCCGGCACGGCCGGATCATCGTCCGCCACATGGTCCCCAACGTGATGGCCCCCTACCTGATCATGCTGACCTCCTTCATGGCCCAGGCCATCCTCCTGGAGGCCTCCCTCTCCTACCTGGGGCTGGGCGTGCAGGAGCCGGTCCCCGCCTGGGGCCTCATGCTCCAGGGCGGGGCCGAGGAATACGCCGAGAGCGCCCCGTGGATCGCCATCTTCCCCGGCTTGGCCATCAGCCTCTCCGTCTTCGCCTTCAACCTGTTCGGGGACGCCCTGCGGGACGCCCTGGATCCCCGGCTCCGCTCCGACTGACGCGCCGCTCCATATCATCCTCCGCCCCCGGCCCGCCCGCGATCCGCCCGCCTCCTATGCGCCCGCCCCGCCTTCGCGGTAGGCTATGTCCTCCTTGAGAGGAAGGGTCCTCATGGCGGCGCAGATGCGATCGGTGGCCGGGCCCGTCCTGTGCGTCCTCCTGGCCTTCTGGGGGTTCGGCATGGCGGGGGATCGGGACGCGCGCCCCGTGAAAGGGCGGGCGCCCCTCGAGGCGGTTGCGCCCGCCGGCCCGTGGAGCGCCCCCGGCCCCTACGAGCGCTCGTCCCGCGCCGTCCAAAGCCGGGGGGCGGCCCCCGGGCTCCGGATCCCCTTTCCCGCGGCGGACGCCTACCGGCTCCGCATCTTCTACAAGCTCGAAGGGAAGGCGCCGGGCGAAGCCCTCATCGGCGGACAGGCCGTGGCCCAGCTCGAGCCGGGGGGGTGGGGCCGCGCCAGCTTCAAATCTCCCCTGGTCCGGCCGGGGGAACCCCTGCCCGTCGCCTTCCGGGTGCCCGAGGGAGGCAAGCTGATCCTCCGGCGGGTGGACTTCCAGAACTACCTCGTCCGGGCCGGCTCGCTCGCGCTTCTCAAGCCCGCGGGCGGCCGCGGCGTCCCCCCCTCGCCCGGGCAGACGGGCCTCTTCCTGTTCGCGCTCGTCTTCCTGGGCGCCTGCCTCTCGCTCGCCGGCCGGGGCCGCCGGGAGGGCGAGGCCCTGGATGGCCCCTTCTGGCGGTGGTGCGGCGGCGCGGCGGGGCTCCTCGTCCTCCATCAGTGGCTCTCGCCCTATCCCCTCCATGCCCGGCCGCCGGCGCTGGGGGCCGCCTTCCTGGCCGTCTCCTGCACGGGCGTCCTCGCGCGGCTGGCGGGGGGCGGGAGGGCCCTTCTGCGGCGGGCCGGCCTCGCGGCGGCGGGCGTCCTCATCGCGCTGCTGATCGCGGAGGGGGCCCTGCGGATATGGGACCCGCCCATCAGCCGCCCCCGCATCGGGAGCTACGCGGCCTACTCCGAGGACTACGGCTGGATGAACCGCCCCGGCGCCGAGGGCTGGCAGGTGGATATCCGGTACCATATCCGGATCAACCGCTTCGGCCACCGGGGAGGGGACTATCCCGAGAAGAAGCCGGAGGGGGAGTTCCGCATCCTGGGGCTGGGGGACTCCTTCGCCTTCGGCTGGGGGGTGGCGGAGGAGGACACCTTCCTCAAGGTGGTGGAGCGGAGGTTCCGCGCGGCGGGCCGCCGCGTCCGGGTGATGAACGCGGCCGTCCCCGCCTGGCACAGCTCCCAGTCCCTCCATTACCTTCTCCGCGAGGGTCTGCGCTTCGAGCCGGACCTCGTGGTGATGAGCTTCTTCATGGACGACGTGTTCCCGGCGCAGGTGGATCGCTTCCACCGGAGCGCCAAGGCGCGGGAGCTTCGGGCCGAGGAGGCGTCGCTGCGCCGGAAGAAGAATGCGGCCTCCCTCCGGCTCTACAGCCTCTGGTTCAACTACCGGAAGCTCCTCCGCGCCGGCCGGGAGCAGCGGCGGCTCAACCCCTACCCCACCTTCGAGGCGGAGCGGGAGAGGATCCTCTCCGTCTCCTCCCAGCGGGATTTCGAGCAAATCGGCTCCCTCCGCGAAGGGCTGGACCGGATGATCGGCGAGTGGGAGAAGGCGCGCGAGGCGCACAGGCTGCCCATCGTCTTCACCTTCATCCCGGCGGGCGGGGCCCTGGGCCATCCCGAGCTGCAGGGGCACGCCCGCGCCCTCCAGCGGGCGAGCCTGGCGCGCGGCGTCCCCTACGTGGACGCGGTGTCCCGCCTGGAGCGCCAGCCCGACCCGCGCAGGCTCTACCTCCACCCGCGCGACGGCCACATGAGCGCGGCGGGCCACGCCGTGGTGGGGGAGGCGATCGCCGAGCGGATATTGAAGGAAGGCTGGCTGAAAGGCGGACCGGCCGACAATTGAGCTTGTCGCTGAGCTTGTAGAGGAGTCCATCCCATGACCGCCCCCTGGCCCGCCAACCCCCTCCTCTACGAGATCAACACGCGCGTGTGGTTGCGCGAATTGGCGGGCGGCGGGAAGGGCGCGCGGCCCCTTCCGCTGGATCGGGTCCCCGAGGATGCCCTCCTCCGCTTGAAGGAAACCGGCTGGGACGCCATCTGGCTCATGGGGGTGTGGAAGGGCTCGCCCGAGGGGGTGCGGATCGCCCGGGCCCATCCGGGCCTCCGGGAGGAGTACCGCCGCGCCCTCCCGGACCTGGCGGAGGAGGACGTCATCGGCTCCCCCTACGCCGTGGGTGCCTATGAGGCCGCTCCCGAGCTGGGAGGGGACGCCGCCCTCCTGCACCTTCGGGAGCGGCTGGCGGCGCACGGCATCCGCCTCATCCTCGATTTCGTCCCCAACCACCTGGCCCGCGACCACGCCTGGACGGGGGAGCACCCCGGGGCCTTCATCCAGGGCTCGGAGGAGGACCTGCGGCGCGAGCCCGGGGACTTCTTCCGGGGCCCCGGGGGGCACGTCCTCGCCCACGGCCGGGACCCCAACTTCCCCGGCTGGACCGACACGGTTCAGCTCAACTACGCCTCCCCGGAGGCGCGGGAGCTGATGCGCGGGGAGCTCGCCCGCATCGCCGGGCTCTGCGACGGGGTGCGCTGCGACATGGCCATGCTGCTCCTCCCCCTTGTGATGGAGCGCACCTGGGGCGGCCGGCTGGGGCCCAATCCCGTCCTGGAGAGCTTCTGGCCCGGGGCCATCGCCGCCGCGCGGGAGCGGAACCCCGGCTTCATCTTCATCGCCGAGGCTTACTGGGGGCTCGAGGGGGCGCTCCAGCTCGAGGGCTTCGACTACACCTACGACAAGTGGCTCTACGACCGCCTCCGGGCGGAGGACCCGGGCGCGGTGCGGGACCACCTCCGGGCCTCGGTGGACTACCAGCGGCACTGCGCCCGCTTCGTCGAGAACCACGACGAGGATCGCGCCGCCCGTGCCTTCGGCCCCGCTCGCTGGCTCCCCGCCGCGGCCGTCAGCTTCGGCGCCCCCGGCCTCAAGCTCTTCCACGAGGGCCAGCTCGAGGGGAGGAAGGTGCGCCCCCCCGTCCAACTCGCCCGGCGCCCGACCGAGCCCCCCGACCCGGAGGTGGAGGCCGGCCACCGGCGGCTGATCGCCTTCCTGCGGGAGCCGGTTTTCCGCGAGGGGGAGTTCTCGCTCCCCGATGTGAATTCCGCGGGGCCGGAGGATTCCTCGAACGAGAGAATCATCGCCCTCCACTGGGCCGGGCGCGGCGGAGGCCGCGTCCTCATCGCCGCCAACCTGGGCGAAATCCCCGCATTCGCCCGCATCCCCCTGCCCGCCGGCACGGGCGCCCCCTCCTGGACCCTCCTCGACCGCTGGGACGGCAGCCGCTACCTGCGCGCGGAGGTGGAGATGGCCGGGCTGGGCCTCTTCGTCGCGCTCAAGCCCTGGCAGGTGCACCTGTTCGAGATGACGCCGGGGGGGTGAGGGGAAGGTTCCTGCGCTTGCCCCGTTTGGGGCGGCCATAGGGGCCGCGCATGCAGGGCCGTTGGCCGCCTGGGTCTGTAGGGGCGACCGGCCGGTCGCCCCTATGAAAAAGGGCCATCGCCCCGTTCGATCTGCAGGGGCGGGTTTGAAACCCGCCCCTGCAGGCATTGGCGCCTATAACTTATCCAATCTCCTCTTCCGCTCGCGCTCCTTCTTGGGGAGCTTGCGGGGGTTGCCCTTCTTCTTCGTCGTGAGGCTTCGAGCGGGAGGCGCTTCCTCTGGCTTCTCCTCGTCCATCCACGGCTCGGCTGAGCTCGCCGGAGCCTGGGCCCGCTCGAGCCGCCCGGCGAACTCCCCCGAGCGCAGCACGGCGCCCGCCTGCCCCTGCGCCGCGGCGCCGAGGGCCCGGTCCGAGGTGACGAGGACGGCGCCCTTCATCTCCCCGCGCAGCAGGCGGAGGATCAGCTCGTCCGCCGTCTCGTTCCGCGAGAAGAGCACCCGGATGCCCCCGCCGCCGGGCCCCGCCCCGGCGCCGCCCTTGCCGTCGAAGGCCACCGTGATGGAGAGGGGCTCCCGCGCCGCGCGGCGGTAGGCGCGGAGCCGGCCGAGCAGCGCCTCCCGGCCCGCCTCCAGGTCCCGGCGGAGGAGGCGGCCCAGCTCCGGGATGGCGGGGATGAGGTTGTAGCCGTCGATGAGGAGCTTCACGGGATTCTCCTGACCGTCAAGATCCGACGCGCTGCAGGGGCGGCCCCCCGTGGCCGCCCTACGCCGACGCCGGATGTGTCTGTAGGGGCGCACGGCCGTGCGCCCCTACGGAAAACATGGCCAATTTTTCCCCGGGAAGAAAACCCCCTTCCTCAATACGGCCGGAAGAGGGACTCGATGAGCACATCCGCCTTTGCCTGGTCCCCGTCGACGAGGAGCCGCCCGGCCCGCCTCCGCTCCGCGATGGGCGCCCGGCCGCACACCAGGAGGATCATGTCGCTCGCCGTGGCGGAGAGGCGGGCGTCGCACCGCCCGTTCTGATCCTTGAAGAGGGCGGCCTTGTCCCCGCGGGTTTCCACCTCCCACGCCGCCACCGGTGCGGAGGTTTCGAAGCGGAAGCGGCCGTCCATCCGGGGGTGCTCGGTGTTCTCCCAGAGGAAGGGGAGGCGCTCCTTGAGGATCTCGACGGCCGCGCCCAGGGCGGGGGAGGCGAGCGGGCTCTCCGGCTCGTTCCGGATGTCCCACTCGTGGAGGATGAGCTCGTAGAGGCGCTGATCGGGGAAGTTGCGGAGGGGAGTGGGGCAGCGCGGGTGCCAGCCCGGGAGGTCCAGCTCATGGGGCATGAGGCTCTCCAGGGTGCGCTGGAGCGCCCCCACCGCCTCCTCGAAGCGGTCCGCCCGCGCCGCCCCCGGCAGCGCCAGCAGCTCCTCCATCTGCTTCGCCCGGATGGCCCGGAATTCGGGGATGTCCTTCGCCCCGAAGGGGGGCGCGAGCAGCCCCTTGCGCCCGTTCTCGATGACGCCGCGGTAGAACCGCGCCCCCGAGGTCATGTGGCTCACCACGTGGGCCGCCGTCCAGCCGGGGCAGTAGCTGGGCGCCCGCCACCTCGCCTCGTCGAAGGTGCGGAAGAGGGAGGTGAGGCGGGGGTTCCCCCGCGCGAGCCAGGATGCCGAGGCGCTCCAGGACAGGTCCGCCATGCCCGCTCCTTCAAAAAAAGGGGTCAATATCCCTCAATAAGCGTCACCAACCGTTACTTCGGCGGGGGCGGCGGGCCGGAGGGGGGTGGTCGGACCACGCCGCATGGGCTTTATCCATCCTTTATCCCTCAATATCCGCCAATATCCGCGACAAACAAAAAAGGGGTCTTTTTTGGTCAATATCCGTCAGTATCCGCGACGAGCGACCGGGGGGCGCCTCTTTTCGGCGTGATTATCCGTACTAACCGTTACCAAGCGTGACCCCCAATTTGATGCGCTTTTCCCCTCAATTCCCCTCAATTCGCGAGACGCCCCCGCCCGAGCAGGGGAAAGGCGGGCTCGCGCCGCCCGCAGGGAATATACGCCCCGGCCCCGGAAAGCCATTTACCGCAAATGACGCCAATTTCGCGCACCTTCGTGCTGGGGGCGGAAAAAGATGTCATCCTGAGGGAGCAAAGCGACCGAAGGATATCGGTGTGCCTTTGTCCAAGGACCAAACCGATATCCTTCGCTTCGCTCAGGATGACATGCCCTGCGGCAGCGCACGGTCGTGCTTCCCCTTGCCCCTCAGATCGGCCGGAACACCGCCCGCATGAGGGCCTCCGCCCTCGCCCGGTCCCCCTCGACGCGGAGGCGGCCCTGCGCCTCGCGCGCGGCCGGATCGGCCCGGCCCGTCAGGAGAAGGAGCATGTCCCCCGTCCCCGCCCCCAGGCGGGCGTCGAAGGCATCGCCGGAAACCAAGGCGAGGGCGCCCTCCCGGGCCTCCAGGGTGAAGGCGTGGGCGGGCTCCGTCACCTCGACGCGGAAGCGGCCCGCGAGCGCCTTGTCCGGCGCCCCCTCGAACTGGCGCGGGATGCGCTCCTCCAGCACCCGCGCCACGGTGCCGATGGCCTCGGTCTCGACCGGGGCCTCCGGGCCGTTGCCGAGATCGCGGCGGTGGAGGATCACCTCGCAGAGGCGCTGGCCCGGGAAGAGGCGCAGCGGCAGGCTCCCCTTGCGGTGCCAGGTGGGCCGGTCCAGGTCCCCGGGCCCGAGGCGGGCCAGGGCCTCGTCCAGCCGCCGGTCCGCCTCGGCGAGCCGCGCGACGCGCTCCGGGCCGGGCAGGGCGAGCGCCTCCTCCATGATGGCCGCGCGCCGGGCGGCGAACTCCTCCGCCGATCGGGCGCCCAGCCCGAAGATGACCCGGCCCTCCAGGGCGGCCTCCACCCGATCCGCGTAGGAGGCCGCCCCGCCGGTCATGTGGCCCACCACCTGGGCGGCGCTCCACTCCGGGCAGAGGGTGGGCCCGCGCCAGTCCGCCTCGCTCATGCCGCGAAGGTATTCGTGGAAGCGCGCGTTCTCGCGCTTGAGCCAGGGGATGGCGATTCTCCAGGGCGCATCCGTCATGCCGAATCCTCGACCTCTTTCCCCCCCGGAGGAGCCGCAAATGGCCGTGACTTCCGGCGTGGGAGCAAAAAAGTTGTCATCCTGAGGGAACGAAGTGACCGAAGGATATCGGTGTAGAATTCGTCTTTGCTCAAGAACCAAACCGATATCCTTCGCTGCGCTCAGGATGACACCCTTGCGGAGCTTTCTCCCTATCCCCCCGCCCGCTTGAGCGCCTCATGGAGCGCCCGCCCGGCGTAGACCCGCGCCAGGTGGGCCCGGAACTCCGCCGAGGTGTGGAAGTCGTCCAGGGGCTCGATTCCCTCGGCGGCGAGGGCGGCCGCCTTCTGGATGGCCCCGGGCGAGGCCGCCCCCCCGGCCAGGGCCTCCTCGACCCGGCGGGCGCGGTAGGCCGCGGGGGCCACCCCGGTGATCCCGAGGCGCGCCGAGGCGATCCTCCCGCCGTCCAGGGTCACGATCGCCGCCGCCCCGCACACGGCGAAGCCGCTCGCCTGCTGGGCGGCCTTGAGATAGGCCCCGCCGCTCCGGGGGGGGAGCGAGGGAACCTCGACGGCGGTGAGTATCTCGGCCGGCCCCAGCGCGCTCTCGTAGGGGCCCGTGAAGAAGTCCAGGGCCGGGATGCGGCGCGCGCCCTCCGGCCCGGCGGCGAGCATCACCGCCTCGAGGGCGAGGAGGGCGGCGGGGTAGTCCGCCGCCGGGTCGGCGTGGGCGGCGCTCCCGCCGAGGGTGCCGCGGTTGCGCACCTGGACGTCCCCGATCCGTCCGGCCGCCTCGGCCAGGAGGGGGCAGCCCTCGCGGACGAGGGGGGAGGTCTCCACCTCGTGATGCGCCGTCAGCGCCCCGATGAGGAGGCCGCGGGCCGTCTTCGTGATCCCCGCGAGGCCGGGGATGCGGGCGATGTCGACGAGCACGGCCGGGCGTGCGAGCCGGGCCTTGAGGATGGGCAGGAGGCTGTGCCCCCCGGCGAGGAGCCTGGCGCCCTCGCCGTGCTCGCGGAGGAGGGCGATCGCCTCCTCCAGCGTGCCGGGGCGCTTGTAGTCGAAGGGGGCGGGGATCACCGGGCGCCTCCTTTCGACTCCCGGATCGCCCGCCAGACCTTCTCGGGCCGGAGCGGCATGTCGAGGTGGCGCACTCCGAAGGGCGCCAGGGCGTCCAGCACGGCGTTCACCACGGCGGGGGTCGAGCCGATGGTGCCCGCCTCGCCCACCCCCTTGGCCCCGAGCGGGTTCACGTCCGTGGGGGTGGTGGTGTGGCCGAGCTCGAAGCGCGGGAGCAGGTGCGCCTTGGGGAGGGCGTAGTGCATGAGGGTGGCGTTCAGGGGCTGGCCCCCCTCGCCGTAGATCACCTCCTCCTCCAGCGCCTGCCCGGCGCCCTGGGCGATGCCGCCGTGGATCTGGCCCCGGACCAGGAGGGGGTTGATCATGTTCCCCACGTCGTCCACCGCGACGTAGCGCAATACCTTCACCTCGCCCGTCTCCGGGTCCACCTCCACCAGGACGACGTGGGCCCCGAAGGGGAAGGTGAAGTTCGGGGGCTCGAAGAAACGGGTCTCCTCCAGCCCCGGCTCGGCCCCCGGCGGGAGCTGGATGGCGTCGTAGGCCATGCGGGCGATCCGGGCGAAGGGCGCGGATTTCTCCGGGGCGCTCCGCACGAAGACCTTGCCGCCCTCGAAAGCGATGTCCGAGGGGTCCGCCTCGAAGCGGAGCGCCGCGAAGCGGGCCATCTTGTCCCGCACCTTGTCCCGGGCGAGGACCACCGCCGAGCCTCCCACCACCGTGCCCCGGCTCCCGAAGGTGCCCACCCCGTAGGGCACCACGTCGGTGTCCCCGTGGATGACCTCCACGTCGTCGACCGCGACCCCGAGGCCGTCCGCCACGATCTGGGCGAAGGAGGTCTCCTGGCCCTGGCCGTGGGGGGAGGCCCCCGAGAAGACCGTCACCTTGCCCGACGGCTCGACGCGCACCCGGGCGCTCTCCCAGCCCTGGCCCCCCATGGCGGCGGAGGGGCCCATTCCGCAGATCTCGACGTAGGTGGAGAGCCCGATGCCGAGGTAGCGGCCCTCCTTCCGCGCCTCGGCCTGGCGGCGGCGCATCTCCGGGTAGCCCGCCGTGGCCAGGGCCTTGTCCAATGAGGCGTGGTAGTCCCCGCTGTCGTAGGTCAAGCCCGCCGAGGTGGGGAAGGGGAACTCCGTCTTGGCCGGGAAATTCTTCCGCCGGATATCCACAGGGTCCATGCCCAGCTCGGCGGCGGCCAGGTCCATCATCCGCTCCAGGATGTAGGTGGCCTCGGGCCGGCCCGCCCCGCGGTAGGCGTCGGTCGCCATCTTGTTGGTGAAGACCCCGGTCACCTTCATCTCGATGTTCGGGATCTTGTAGGGCCCGGGGAGCATGAGGCCGGTCAGGGTGAAGATGCCCACCGTCAGGAGCTGGTAGTACGCCCCGCAGTCCGCCAGGACGTTGTAGCGGAGCGCCGTGACGGTGCCGTCGCGCTTCAAGCCCATCTCCACCTCGCCGAGCTGGCCCCGCCCGTGGATGGTGGCGAGGAAGTTCTCGCTCCGGCTCTCGATCCACTTGACCGGGCGGCCGAGGGCGCGGCTGGCGTGGGCGGCCAGGGCCTCCTCGCGGTAGACGTTGAGCTTGCTCCCGAAGCCGCCCCCGACTTCGGGCGCGATGACGCGCAGGCGGTTCTCCGCCATCCCGATCTGCTGGGCGAGGAGGGTGCGCAGCTTGTGGGGCACCTGGGTCGAGGACCAGAGCGTCATCTTGTCCTCGCCCGGCCGGTAGTGGGCGAGCACCCCGCGCGGTTCCAGCGCCAGGGGGACGACGCGGGGATTGGCGATCTTCCGCTTGATCACCACGTCCGCCGCCCGCAGCCCGGCCTCGGCGTCCCCGCCCTTGATCTCCCAGCGGAAGGCCGCGTTGTC
Organism: Candidatus Tectomicrobia bacterium; assembly: GCA_016192135.1. Taxonomy (NCBI): domain Bacteria; kingdom Pseudomonadati; phylum Candidatus Tectimicrobiota; species Candidatus Tectimicrobiota bacterium. Next base: position 72,691 of record JACPUR010000003.1, read on the forward strand.
CTCGAACTGGTCGTGGACTTTGGGCGCGCCCGGGGCGAGGGCCTTCTCCAGGTCCACCACCGCGTCGAGCGCCTCGTAGTCCACCTCCACGAGATCGGCGGCGTCCCGGGCCTGGTAGCGGGTCTCGGCCGCCACGGCGGCGACGGGCTCCCCGGCGAAGAGGGCCTTCTTCTCCGCGAGGACCGGCTGGGCGGGCACCCGGGCGTCCGGCACGAGCCCCGCCACGGGCACGGGCCCGATCGCCCCGGCCAGGTCCGCCCCGGTGTAGACCGCCACCACGCCGGGGGCGCGGCGGGCCTTCGAGGCGTCCACGCCCCGGATGGCGGCGTGGCCGAAGGGACTGCGGACGAAGGCCAGGTGGAGGGCGCCGGGGAGCTGGATGTCGTCCACGTAGCGGGCCCGGCCCTGGATGAGGCGGGGGTCGTCGCGGCGCTTGATGGGGGCGCCGATGAACTTGGGGGCCTCGGGGGCGCGGGCCATCACCGCCTCCCTCCACCTGGGGCCGCGGGGGCGCGCATCTGGGCGGCGGCCGCCTGGATGGCGTCCACGATGTGCTGGTAGCCCGTGCAGCGGCAGAGGTTCCCCTCGATGCCGCGGCGGATGGCCGCCTCATCGGGGTCCGGGTCGCGCCGGAGGAGCTGCCAGGCGGCCAGGATCATGCCGGGCGTGCAGTAGCCGCACTGGAGGCCGTGCTTCTCCCAGAACTGCTCCTGGAGGGGGTGGAGCGCCCCGTCCCGGGCAAGGCCCTCGATGGTGGTGATCTCGGCGCCGTCCGCCTGGACGGCCAGGACGGTGCAGCTCTTCACGGCCTTGCCGTCCATCAGTACGGTGCAGGCCCCGCAGACGGAGGTCTCGCAGGCGACGTGGGTGCCGGTGAGGGAGGCCTCGTCCCGGAGCAGGTGGACGAGGAGCATCCGCGGCTCGGCGTCGAACTCCCGGGGCTGGCCGTTGATCCGGAGGGAAACCTTCATGGCGGCGCCTCTCGACGGGGGAGCCGGGGGCGAGGCGGGACGCCCCCGATCAAGGCTGGGCCCGCGCCTCAAAAAGTGAGGGAAACGCTTTATCGGGTCTGAATCCAAGCGGCTATGCATCCCAGTATTGAAAACGGGGCCCGGGCTGTCAAGGGAGCCCCGGAGCGGCCCTCCCCGCCTCGCCACGGGGGGGGATAGCGTGTAAGATGCCCCCCGAAGCCGACAGTCCCGCATCCATGGAGGGCCGCATGGCCTACCCCGGCTGCGCCACGCGGGAGGGGACCGCCTCCTACCGGGATTCGCTCTCGGGCAGGGTGGAGCCCCGCCATTTCCGCGAGCTGCAGGATGTCTGGATGTCCTCCGTGGGCATCGGGACCTACCTGGGCGAGGCGGACGAGGCGGCCGACGCCGCCTACCGGGCCTCGGTGGCCGAGGCCGTGCGGCTCGGCTGCAACGTCATCGACACCTCCCTCAACTACCGTTTCCAGCGGAGCGAGCGCAGCATCGGGGGCGCTCTGGCGGACCTGGCCCAGACGGACGGGGCGGTGCGCGAGCAGCTCGTCATCTGCACGAAGGGCGGCTACATCCCCTTCGACGGGGCCGCCCCCCGGACGCGCGAGGAGTACGCCGGCTACCTCCAGTCCACCTACTTCGGGCCGGGCGTCTGCCGGCCGGGCGACATCGTGGCCAATTGCCACTGCATGACGCCGGGCTTCCTGCGGCACTCGCTCGAGGCGAGCCTGCGGAACCTGGGCGTCGAGGCGGTGGACGTCTACTATGTGCACAACCCGGAATTCCAGCTCCAGGAGATCTCGCGCGAGGTGTTCCTGATGCGGCTGCGCCATGCTTTCGCCGAGCTCGAGCGGGCCGTCGAGGAGGGGAAGATCCGCTGCTACGGGACGGCCACCTGGAACGGCTACCGGGCGGACGCCTCGGCGGCCGACCACCTCTCGCTCGACGAGGTGCTCCAGGCGGCCCTGGAGGCGGGGGGGCCGGGCCACCACTTCCGGGTGGTGCAGCTCCCCTTGAACCTCGGGATGCCGGAGGCCTTCGCGAACCCCAACCAGCGCATCGGGGACCAGCGGGTCTCCTTCCTCGCGGCCGCCGCGCGCAACGGCATCACGGTCATGACGAGCGGCTCCATCCTCCAGGGCCGGGCCTCGCGCGGCCTCCCGCCCGTGGTGGGCGAGGTCTTCCCCGGCTTCGAGACCGACGCCCAGCGCGCCATCCAGTTCGCGCGCAGCACCCCGGGCGTGGGCGTGGCCCTCGTCGGGATGAGCCGCCTCGAGCACGTCCGCGAGAACCTGAAGGTGGCCGAGCGGCCCCCGGCCACCTTCGAGGAGTTCATCCGGCTGTTCCGGAAGGAATAGGCGCCGGGGCTCGCGGCGGCTCTGTAGGGGCGAACCTTGTGTTCGCCCCGAACTGGATTCGGAACGGGCGATGACAAGCATCGCCCCTACGGAAGCGTGTTCAACGCCAGGCTCTTTCGCAAACCGCTTTGCCAGGGAATCCGCAACATCTTCACATCAACGCCGCAAGGCACCATCAAGGAGAGAACATGCCCAAGCCTTGGTACCACCCGAACCCGATCCGCGGCGGCGGCAACGACCAGTACACCGGCGTCGACCACGTCCTCACCGAGCCCTGGAAGGAGGAGAAGCGCAACGTCCGCCTCGTCGCCCACTCCGAGCTGAACGGCTGGGGCGACGCCTTCCAGATCCAGGTCGGGGGCGGCATCTGCTACGTCGCGGCCTCGGGCGTGAACGGCCACGACGGGATGACCATCCTCGACGTGAAGGACCCGAAGAACCCGAAGATCGTCAACCAGATCGTGGACACCCCCGCCGCGCGCACCCACAAGGTGCTGCGGATCAACGACCAGGTCCTCATCACCAACAGCGAGCTCCGGCCCAAGCTGCGCTCGAAGTACCCCGACGTGATCGGGGGGCTGCGCATCTTCGACAACTCGGACCCCTTCCACCCCAAGTTCGTGAACTACGTCGAGACGGAGGGCTTCGGCATCCACCGGCCCATCTACGACCGCAAGCGCAAGCTCATGTACTCCTCCGGCTTCAAGGACGGCTTCGAGGGCAAGATCCTCCTCGTCCACGACTTCAAGGACCCCTGGAAGCCCGAGCTCATCGGCTGGGGCTGGGTGCCCGGCCAGAAGCAGGGTGAGAAGCCCTCGTGGGACCCCGGGATCGTGGGCGACGGCGCCTGGCTCCACGAGGGCAACCCCTTCGGCAACTACGTCACCGCGGGCTACTGGGACGCGGGCTTCGCCATGTTCGACCTGGCCGACCCCGCCGAGCCCAAGCTCATGTGGCGCAAGAACCCGCACGAGACCCACGGCTGGGCGGGCTGCTACCATTCCTTCCTCGTGCCCGAGGGCTCGGAGTTCGGCATCGTGACGCAGGAGACCACGACGGTGAACTGCGACCACCCGCCGGCGTTCGTCACCTTCCTCGACATGCGGAACATCCACGAGCCCCTCGTCTGCTCGACCTTCCAGCCCTACGAGATCGACCCGGTCGAGATGCGGCCCGTGGACAAGCGCTGGTCGCGCACCGGCGCGCGCTACGGCGCCCACAACATCTGGCTCGACATGACCAAGGACGACCTGATGTACATCTGCTGGTTCAACGCGGGCCTGCGGGTGGTGGACTGGTCCAACCCCTTCAGCCCGAAGGAAGTGGGCTACTACATCCCGGCCGGGGACAAGTTCCGGGGCTGCCCCCAGAGCAACGACGTCCAGGTGGACAAGGGCACCGGCCTCATCTACGTGGCCGACCGCTGGGGCCTGGGGCTCCACATCCTGGAGTACACGGGGTAGGCCGAGCGGGTTTTCGCGAAAGATCGGCGGGCGGGAGGGGGCGGCCCCTCCCGCCCGTCTTTGCTTGGTGTGCGCCGGAATATGATATGATTTGCGCGATCAGAGTGGAGGGCTATAGCGATGCCCAGATCGGCGAAAGAGGAAATCCGGGACATCCTGGACCGGCTGCCGGATGACGCTTCCTTCGAAGATATCCAATACCATATCTACGTTTGCCAAAAGATCGAGAGGGGCCTGGAAGACGCCAGGGAGGGCCGGACATTGTCGCAGGCCCAAGCAGAGGAAAGCCTGGCCCGATGGCTCGGGAGATAGTCTGGACCCAGGCCGCCCGCCGCGATTTGGAATCTGTCGCCGAATACATCGCCCGAGACTCAATGGCTTATGCATCTACCTTCGTCCAGGAGGTGATCCATGCCTCCCGTTCGCTTGCGGATTTCGCCGACCGGGGACAGATAGTTTCCGAATTTGATGACGAAACTTTGCGGGAGCTTCTGATTCGCTCTTATCGTCTTATCTATCTGGTTGCTGACGATAAAGTGCTCGTCCTGAGCCTCATCCATGGGGCCAGGCGAAAAAATAGATAGAGCCCTCCCATGCCACCCCCCACCAAGCGCGCCCGCTACGACGCCGTCGTCGCCGGGGGCGGCCACAACGGCCTGGTGGCCGCCGCCTACCTGGCGGGGGCGGGCCTCTCCGTCCTGGTCCTGGAGCGCCGGGAGCGGACGGGCGGGGCCGCCGTCTCGGAGCGCCTGTTCCCCGGCTTCGAGGCGGAGCTTTCGCCCTACGCCTACCTCGTGAGCCTCTTCCCCCGGAAGATCGCGGAGGACCTCGGGCTCCGCTTCGAGATGCGCCGGCGCCGCGTCGCCTCCTGCACCCCCTATGAGCGGGAGGGCCGCCGGGGGGCCCTCCTCATCAGCAACGAGGACGAGAGGATCACCGAGGCCTCCTTCCGCGCCCTGCCGGACGGGAAGGAGGAATACGCCGGCTTCCGCCGGCTCCAGGCCCTCGCCCGGGCCGCGGCGGAGCGGCTGTGGCCCACCCTCCTCGGGCCGCTCCCCTCCCGGGAGGAGATGAGGGCGCGCTTCCGGGGGCAAGAAGCCGCCTGGGACTTCCTCTTCGAGCGGCCCCTGGGCGAGGGGATCGAGCGCCACCTGCGGGACGACCTGGTGCGCGGCCTCGTCTTCACGGACGCGACCATCGGGGTGCTGGCCGACCCGCACGACCCGGGCCTCCTTCAGAACCGCACCTTCCTCTACCACGCGATCGGGAACGGCACGGGGGACTGGTGCGTCCCCGTGGGGGGGATGGGGCGGCTCACGGGGGAGCTCGCGGCCCGGGCGCTCGCGAGCGGGGCGGAGATCCTCACCGGGGCGGAGGTGACGGGCATCGAGCCCGAGACGGGAGGCGCGGGGGTGAGGTTCCGACACGCGGGGGAAGATCACGCGGCGGGCGCCCGGTGGGCGCTCGTGAACCTGGCCCCCCGGGAGCTCGCCCGGGTCCTGCCCGGCTACCGCGAGCCCTGGGAGCCCGAGGAGGGGGCCTTCCTCAAGATCAACATGCTCCTGGAGCGGCTCCCCCGCCTGAAGGGGGGCGTCGGCCCGGCGGACGCCTTCCGGGGCACCTTCCACGCGGAGGAGGGCTACGCGAACATCCGCCTCGCCAACGCCGGGGCGCGGGGGGGCGCCTTCCCCTCGGCCCCGCCCGTGGAAGTTTACTGCCACACCCTGACCGACCCCTCCATCCTCTCGCCGGAGCTTGCCGCCCGGGGCTGCCACAGCCTGGGCCTCTTCGGCCTGGCCGCGCCCCACGGGCTCTTCCTGGAGCGGAACGAGGCGGCCAAGGCGGAGCAGGCGGGGCGCTGTCTCGCCTCGCTCGAGGCGCACCTGGAGGAGCCGCTCGGGGATTGCCTCCTGCGCGGCGCGGACGGCCGCCCCTGCGTCGAGGTCAAGAGCCCCCTGGACGTGGAGCGCGAGCTGGGGATGCCTTTGGGGAACATCTTCCACGGCCGCCTGGCCTGGCCCTTCGCCGAGCGGGAGGAGGAGGGGGGGGCGTGGGGGGTGGAGACGGGCGTTGGGCGCGTCCTCCTCTGCGGCTCGGGGGCGAGGAGGGGCGGCTGCGTGAGCGGCATCCCGGGCCACAACGCGGCCATGAAGGTGCTGGGGAGGGGATGATTATTGGTTGGTTTTGGATGTCATCCTGAGCGAAGCGAAGGATATCGGTTTTAACACCGAGATTCTTCGCTCCCTATGGTCGCTCAGAATGACATCTTTGGTTGCCTGATTTACTCCGTCACCTCCGCCGGGCTCTCCTTGGGGTACCCCAGCCCGTGGAGGGCCTGGGCGATCTCGGCGAGGATGACGGGGTCGTCGATGGTGGCGGGGATGGCGTAGCGCTTCCCGTCGGCGATCCGGGCCATGGTCCCGCGCAGGATCTTGCCCGAACGCGTCTTGGGGAGCCGCGCCACCACGGCGGCCTGCTTGAACGAGGCGACGGGCCCGATGCGCTCGCGCACCATGCGCACCACCTCGCCCGCGATCTCGGTCTTCTCCTTGTGGACCCCCGCCTTCAGGACGAGAAAGCCCACGGGCACCTGCCCCTTCAGCTCGTCCGCCGCCCCGATGACGGCGCACTCGGCCACGTCGGGGTGGGAGGAGAGCACCTCCTCCATCGCCCCGGTCGAGAGCCGGTGGCCCGCCACGTTGATGATGTCGTCGGTGCGCCCCATCACGTAGAAGTAGCCGTCCTCGTCGAAGTAGCCGGCGTCGCCCGTCTTGTAGTAGCCCGGGTACTCGCTCAGGTAGGCGTCGATGAAGCGCTGGTCAGCGTTCCAGAGCGTCGGGAAGCAGCCCGGCGGGAGGGGCAGCCGGACCGTGATGGCCCCCATCTGCCCGGGCTTGGCGGGCCGGCACTCCCGGTCCAGCACGTGGAAGTCGTAGCCCGGCACCGGCTTGGTCGGGGAGCCGTGCTTGACGGGCAGGGGCTCGATACCCACGCAGTTGGCGAGCATGGGCCAGCCGGACTCGGTCTGCCAGTAGTGGTCGATGACGGGGACCTTCACGTTCCGCTCGGCCCACTGGACGGTGTCGGGGTCCGAGCGCTCCCCGGCCAGGAAGAGGGTGCGGAAGCCGCTCAGGTCGTGCCGCTTCATCAATTCGGCGTCCGGGTCGTCGCGCTTGATGGCCCGGAAGGCGGTGGGGGCGGTGAAGAGCACCTTCACCCCGTGCTGGGCGATGACGCGCCAGTAGACGCCCGCGTCGGGGGTGCCGACGGGCTTCCCCTCGAAGAGGATGGTGGTGCAGCCGTGGAGCAGGGGGCCGTAGACGATGTAAGAGTGTCCCACCACCCAGCCCACGTCCGAGGCCGCCCAGTACACCTCCCCCGGGTCCACCCCGTAGACGTGCTTCATGGACCACTTGAGGGCCACCATGTGGCCGCCGTTGTCCCGCACGATGCCCTTGGGCTCGGCCGTCGTGCCCGAGGTGTAGAGGATGTAAAGAGGGTCCGTCGCGCCCACGGGGACGCACCCGGCGGGAGAGGCGGCCGCCATGGCCTCCTCCCAGTCCGCGTCCCGGCCCGGCGTCAGCTCCGCCCGGAACTGGGGGCGCTGGAGGATGATGCAGCCCGAGGGCTTGAACTTCGCCAGCTCGATGGCCTTGTCCAGCAGGGGCTTGTAGGGGATGACGCCCGCGGGCTCGATGCCGCACGAGCCCGAGACGATGACCTTGGGACGGGCGTCGTCGATGCGGGTGGCCAGCTCGTTCGCGGCGAAGCCCCCGAACACCACCGAGTGGACGGCCCCCAGGCGCGCGCAGGCCAGCATGGCGACCACCGCCTCGGGCACCATCGGCATGTAGAGGATGACCCGGTCGCCCTTGCCCACTCCGCGCGCCCGGAGTGCCCCCGCGAAGCGCGCCACGGCATGGAGCAGCTCCCGGTAGGTGAAGGTACGCACCGTGCCGGTGACCGGGCTGTCGTAGACGAGGGCGGGCTGCTCCCCCCGGCCCGCCTCCACGTGGCGGTCGAGGGCGTTGTAGCAGGTGTTCGTCACGCCCCCCGCGAACCAGCGGTAGAAGGGCGGGTTCGTGTCGTCGAGGACCCTCTCCCAGGGCTTCTCCCAGTGGATCTCCCGGGCCGCCTCCGACCAGAAGGCCTCCTTCTCCCGGAGGGAGCGGCGGTGCGCGTCCTCGTAGCGGGCGGTCATGCTCGCTCCTTTCATGAGAGGGCGCGGGGACGGCCCCCGGGACCGGAACATCTCTCGGCGTTTTTCGTTGGGAGGACTATACCAAACCGGGCCGGGGCCGGGCGAGGCACGGCCCTCCCCTTCCTCTCGAAGCCTCGCGCGCGCGTAAAAAATATCCCTGAATAAGCCTGAATATCCCTTAATATCCCTGAAAACCCCTGAAAACGCGCCAGCCGGTGGTTTCGTACGCCGCGCCACATGGGGGGCGAAAGGCGCACTCCTTTGGCATCGTCTCCAATAGTCCGCACTTTTGCGGCGCCTCCTGCCTTCATCCCCGTCGGTATTCCATCCATCGGACCGGCCTGCCTCCGGCGCGGGAGGGGTGCCGCTCCGCCCGGCGGCGGGCGCACGGCCCCGGAGGCCAATCTGGGGCGGGGGAGGGGAAAAGCCGTTACCGCAAATGACCGCAAATGACAGCAATTTCGCGATCGGGGGGATTTTTTTGCGGAAAGGAGGGCTTCGCCGGCGCGGGCGAGGGCAGGAGGGCCGGAGGAGCCGGTATTCAGGGCGCTCCGTTGCTCCCTCCCGCCCCTCCGCCTATCATGCTCGCCGCATGCCCGGGTGGCGGAACGGCAGACGCAAGGGACTTAAAATCCCTCGGGCTCCGGCCCGTGCGGGTTCGACTCCCGCCCCGGGCACCAGGGAATCCCCCTCCGCCGTCCTACGTGAGTCCCGCCTGTTCGCCGCCGCCTCCGCCCACTGGCAACTCTCGAATTCGGTAACGCCCCTCCTCGGCCACGACGACGCTTCCACGCTCCAAAGCCTCGGGCGAGCTTTCCAAGAGGCGGGAGAGGCGTTCAATCACATGAGAAGCGCGGGTATTGTGGAGGCGGAAAATGACGACGCCGATGCGCCGCCCGCGGGCGAGGGCGGCGATTTCGCCAAAATCGAGGTCAAAAGTGAGGAGAATCCGGTTCTCGGAAACGGCTCGGGAAAAAACCTCTTCGTCGGGGGCGCGCTGCATTCCCATGTCGCGCAGGTGGGCCGCATCGTGGCCGTGCTCCCGGAGCCAGCGGACGACACGCCCATCCACGCCCATGTCGGCGAGAAAGCGCACTCGGCCCCCTATGAGATATGGACTTGTTCCTGGGTGAGCCAGGCGGCGTATTCAACCGCCTGCTGGATGTCCTCGCGTTCCAGGTCGGGATAGCCTTCCAGGATCTCCTCGAAGGTGGCCCCGTGGGCAATCTGGCCGACGATGACGGAGACAGGAATCCGCATCCCGCGTATGCAGGCTTTCCCGCCCAGGATTTTCGGGTCGAAGGTGATGCGCTCGAACATCGCCCTTTTCCTCCTTGCCCAATTCTACATCAGGCTTCCCGAATGGCGAAATTGCGGAAAAAGGCGGGCCCCAATCCTGGAGCCCGCCTCTTCTTGCGAAGCTTCCGCGCGGCCTGACCGCCAGCCTCCCTCTACAAATCCTGCCAGCGGGCAGGGATGAAGTCGTACTCGCTCCCGCGCCTGGACACGTTCCCGATGCCGGGGAAGCCCAGGTGGGTCCCGGCGATGGTCAGGCGCTCCTGGCTCGCCATGTCGAGGATGCGCTTGCGCGACTGAACGGAGAGGGGCTTGTCCAGGTCGAAGGTGGCCGCCCAGTCCGGGCGGAGGAACTGGAGGGGCTGGATGTTGACGATGTCCCCCCAGATCAGGAGCCTCTCCCGGCCCGAGGAGAGGAGGTAGGCGGTGTGGCCCGCGGTGTGCCCCGGGCAGGCGATGGCGGTGATGCCGGGCGCCACCTCGCCGTCCTTGGAGATGAGCCGCAGCCGGCCCTTGTAGGGGGAGCCACCCGCCCGCGCGAGCTTGAAGGCCCCCCGGGCCGCCTCGGGCGCCTTGTTCATGAGCGCGTCGCTGTGCCAGTGCTTCCACTCGTTCTCGTGCACGACCATCTCGGCGTTCGGGAAGAGGGCCTGGCCCTCGGGGCTGGCGGCGCCGCTCACGTGGTCGGGGTGCATGTGGGTCATGAGGACGGCGCTGACCTGCGCGGGATCAAGGCCCGCCGCCCGCAGGAGGCTGTGGAAGCGGCCGGCGGTGGGCCCGAGGACGTTGCGGCCGCCGGTGTCCACGGCCAGGAGGCGCCCGCCGGCCGAGATGGCGTGGCAGTTGACGGGGAACACGAACCGGGTGGTGTCCATGTAGTGGACGGCGAGCAGCTTCTTGCCCTCGTCGGTGTTGCCGTCCGGGAGGACGGCGAGGGGGCGGATCAGGTAGCCGTCCATGAACGTGGTGACCGTCATGTCCCCCACCTTGTGCCGGTAGACGCTCGCCACCTGGGTCATCTGGGCCGGGGCCTGAGCGGCGGCCCGGGCTTCCCCGCCGCCGAACAGCCAGGCCGCTCCCGCCGCCGCCGTGCCGATCATGAATTCCCTGCGCGATGGATTCATGGGCTTGCCTCCCCTGGGCTCTGAATCGGGTCCGATCCGTCCGGCATTGCGTGGAATGGGGGCGATTATAGCCGAAGGCGGGGGAGGGGCGCACCCGGCGGGTTTCGGGGCGGGGCGGGCCGGAGGAGGGGTTGGGGCTCGCGTCCCGCCGGTGTAATCTTCCAGCCACGCCACCGCCATTTCCGCCACAGGGAGGAGCCGCATGAGCCGCCTGCCAGTGATCCCCTTGGAGCAGATGACGCCGGAGCAGCGCAAGCTCCACGACCGGATCGCCTCGGGCCCGCGCGGCGCCTTCCGGGGGCCCTTCACCGTCTGGATCCGGAGCCCCGAGTACCTCGACAGGCTCGACCCGGTGGGGGAGTACCTCCGCTTCAAGACGGTCCTCCCGCCGAGGCTCTCCGAGTTCGCCATCCTCATCGCCGCGCGCCTCATGAAGGCGCGGTACCCCTTCCAGGCCCACGAGCCCCTCGCGCTCAAGGGGGGCCTCGCCCCGGCCGTCATCGGCGCCCTGCGCGAGGGGAAGCGCCCGCCGGACATGAAGGCGGACGAGGCGGCCGTCTACGGCTTCGCCACCGAGCTCCTGGAGACCAAGTTCGTGAGCGACGCGGCCTTCAAGGCCGTGATGGACCTCTTCGGGGAGAGGGGCGCCCTCGACCTCACCGTCCTCCTCGGCCACTACGCCATGGTGAGCATGACGGTGAACGCCTTCGAGGTGCCGGTGCCCCCGGGCGTCGAGCCGCCGTTTCCGCTGTAGGGGAGGGGGATTCGGCGACATCGAGGGGCCGTAGGGGCAGGCCCCTGTGCCTGCCCCTTCCGCCCAGGGCGGCCACAGGGGGCCGCCCCTACGCCGCCAGAGGCATGAGAGGGAACCCCGGTGAAACAGCTGGCCGGGAACGCCCACGGCTTCGAGAAGAAGGGCCGCGGCCGCCCCCGCCTCCTGGGCGAGCGCGCCCACATGCTCATGCGCGGGGCCGCCGGGAACATCCACGACTGCCTCGGCGATCACCCCACCGGCGGCCTCCGCGCGAGAGAAGACCCGCCGTGGGAGAACATCTAAGGCCTGCTCCTCCCTCGGAATTTCAGTTCCTGTTATCCGATAGGTCCATCTCACCATACGATTTCATATTGTCGAAAATGATAAAGACAAGTAAAATTTCTCCATGAGGTGAGAATGGGAGGGTGTCATGCCTTCGGACCGCCCGGGCCGTTGCGCGCCCGGGGCGGCGCCGGGAGAGGAGGTGCCTCGCATGGCCATGCGCGGATGGCTCAGGGTGGCCTTGATCTCCGCGGCGGCGTGGGTGGTGGGCGCGGCTCCCGCTTTCGCGCACCATTGCGATTCCATCCGGAATCACATCGCCAATGTCGACCGGGCGATGAGCCAGGACACCACAGCGAGCAATCGCAACTACCACATCAACCAGCGCAAC
>JACPUR010000004.1 GCA_016192135.1 Candidatus Tectomicrobia bacterium
ACGGCGCCGATGGTGGTGCCGTCGGTGAAGGCGATGGAGGCCGGGCCGTCCCAGGGCTCCATGATGCAGCCGTGGTACTCGTAGAAGGCCTTGCGCTCCTCGTCCATGGACTCGTGGCCGCTCCACGGCTCGGGGATCATCATGAGCATGGCGTGGGGCAGCTCGTAGCCCGCCATGTAGAGGAACTCGAGCACGTTGTCGAACATGGCCGAGTCGCTCCCGGTCTCGATGACGATGGGCAGGAGCTTCTCGAGCTCGGGCAGGTGCTCCGACTGGCAGAGCGCCTCGCGGGCGTGCATCCAGTTGATGTTGCCGCGCAGGGTGTTGATCTCGCCGTTGTGGCAGAGGTAGCGGTAGGGATGCGCCCGCGGCCAGGACGGGAAGGTGTTGGTGGAGAAGCGCGAGTGCACGAGGGCCAGCGCCGTCTCCATGTCGGGGTCCTTGAGGTCGCCGAAGATCTGGGCGAGCTGGTGACTGGTCAGCATGCCCTTGTAGACGATGGTCTGGGCCGAGAGGCTGGGGATGTGGAAGAAGAGCCGCTCGGTCAGGTCGCTCTTGGCGATGGCGTGCTCGATCTGCTTGCGGATGACGTAGAGCTTGCGCTCGATGTCCATCCGCCCCGCCTTGGGATCGAAGCCGCCGATGAAGAGTTGCCGGAAGCGGGGCGCCCCGGCCTTGGCCGTCGGGCCGACGGGCGAAAGATCGGAGGGCACCTCCCGCCAGCCCAGGGGATCGCAGCCCTCGGCCCGGACGATGGCCTCGAACCGCGTCTGGCAGTAGTTGGCCTGTATGGGGTCGGGGGGCAGGAAGACGAGGCCCGCCCCGTAGCGCCCCGGATCGGGCAGCGCGATACCCTCGGCGTCGCACACCTTGCGGAGGAACTTGTCCGGCATCTGCATGAGGATGCCGGCGCCGTCGCCGGTGTTCTCCTCGCAGCCGCAGGCACCTCGGTGGGAGAGGTTCTCCAGGCCGGTGATGGCCATGTCGATGATGCGCCTGGACTTGCGGCCCTTGATGTCCACCACGAAGCAGACGCCGCAGGCGTCGTGCTCTTGGGCGGGGTCGTAGAGGCCCTGGGGCGGCGGGGGAATCAGCGGCTGGCTCATGTGGGGCTCACCCATGCGTGAAGAGGAAACGGCTCCGCCGCCCGCCCCGTGCGCCAATCACACTGTGGTGGAATTGACTATCAGGGAGACTACCCAGTCCAGCGGCGCAAGTTGATTTTATAGCAAACGGACAACCATAAGCCAAGCTAAATTTTCTTATACATATAATTAGAAAAACTAATTATACTTGGGGCCGGCACGGCCCCGATCGAATTTATATGACTTAAAATCAATGGGTTATGCGGATAGGTTCTGTGCATTTCGGAGGGATGGGTGGAACGTCGTCGCGGGTAACTTCAAATTAAGGCAAAAAAAACGGGCCCGCTCCCGGTCGTCGGCCCCCGGAGCAAGGATTCTCGCGGATTGAAACAGGGAGTTTGCGCGGGCGGCCCCTCAGAAGCGCAGGCGGGCCTCCCGCATCAGGCGCCGGTACTCCGCCATCACCCGCTTCACGTACAGACGGGTCTCTGCGTAGGGAGGGATGCCGTTGTGCCGCTTCACGGCGTAGGGCCCGGCGTTGTAGGCGGCCAGGGCGAGCTCGGGCCTCTCCGGATACAGAGCGAGGAGCTCCTTCAGGTAGCGCATGCCGCCCTCGAGGTTCTCGCGGACGTCCCACGGATCCTCGATGCCCAGGTACTTGGCCGTCTGCTGGGTGAGCTGCATCAGCCCCATGGCGCCCCGGGGGGATTTGGCCTTGGGGTCGAACATGCTTTCCATCCGCACGACGGCTTCCACCAGGAATGGGTCGAGGCCGTGGGAGGAGGCGATGCGGTGGATCAGGATCTGTATCTCCACCTCGCTCATGACCGCGCGCTTGAGGGAGGGGGGGGGTGCGGGCTTGGGGATTTCCGCCTTCACGGCCAGGAGCGTCTCCTCCGGCGACTCCACCGCCGGAGGGAGGCTGGCCAGCGCACTTTCCTCGCCGGAAGGGGCGCCTTCCGCCTCCGTCTTCCGCGCCACCTCGGCCGCCGATATTTCCAGCTCGGACTTGGCCGGGCTCTTTCTCTCTACCTTTTCCGCCGCGCCGCCCGCGGGCCGGGGGACGAACAGAAGCGCCGCGTCGACTGGCGCGGCCGCTGCCGGAGGGAACTCGATCCCCCTGTGCATGGCGGGGTAGCGGATGGTCCTTCCTTCGGAGAGAGGCGGAGGCTTTTGGCCGGCCTCCGATTGCGCGGATGACGCCTCGCCCAGGTCGGCGGAGAGCTCCATATAGGCGGTCATGAGCGGCATGGAGGCGGCGGCGAAAATCCCGCAGACGCTACATATGCTTCTCCAGCACAGGAAGGTCCTCATCTTGCCATGTCCCCCCATTCTCTTGAATCTTTTCCCGCGTCTTCAAGAAGAACGGCTTCATGGGCCCGCCAAGCATGATCGCCCGCTCGACGTGGAGGAGGGCTTCCCTTCTCCGTCCGGTGTCCGCGAGCACTTGGGCGAGGTTGTTGTACGCGGGGGCGGCGGTGGGATGGATATGAATGGCCTCGAGAAATGCCTTTTCGGCGCCGGCGAGATCCCTCATCTCATACCGGCTGTTCCCCAGCCCGATCAGCGCGGCCAGGCTGCTCGGCCATCGCTTGAGGGCCGCCTGGTACGCCGACGCGGCCGCCTCCCACTGCCCGGCGCGCTCGAGGCCGACCACGGCGTTCAGGTAATTCCGCTCCACGGCGCTTTCCGGGAGGGTCCCCGGCAGGAGGACGACCACGGCCCAATGATCCCCCCGCGCCCAGGTGAGCTCGAACAGGCGCAGGGGCATGGGCGTCTCCTTCTCGACGCCCGAGTGGAGAATGACGTTCTTCTCGGCGAGGTCGTACCCGACGACCACGGCGTAGTGCCACTTGGGATACCAGGAGAGCCCCAGGTTCTGAAGGACGATGACCGGATGGCCCGAGCTCACCTCCCGCAAGAGCTCCTTGAGGGTCGAGACGGGATAGGCGAGCCGGCCGCGGCGGCGGGCCGCGGTGATGATCTCCGATTGCAGCGTGCCCTTCCGCCCGGGCGTGTAGACCATCGGGACGAGAGCGTCCCGGCTCACCCGGTCGCCGGTCCAGTTCAGGACCATGGCGAGAGAAGCGGGACCGCAGTAGAACTTATCGTCCGGGAAGAAGGGCACGGTCGTGATTTCGGCCTTGGCTTTGGTCACAGAATTCCACTCCGTCAGCAAACGGTCCGTTTGGGGCGCGGTGAAGGCGCATCCGCCCAGGACCAAGGTCAGCACAAGTCCCAAAGCCGGGTTGCCGAGGCTCGGGCTCCTCTCCAAGTGGCTCATGCGATGCGCGTTAGCGGACCGGCCGCGTCCACGGGAAGACCCGGGTCGCGCCGACCAGATCGGTGATCAGCAGGACGATGAAGACGACCAGGGCGACGATCAGGATGGTTTCGCCCAGGCCCTGGCCGGCGGGAAGGGAGTCGATGCGGCCGGCGAGTTTCGCGGCTTCGGCGTCGGACAGGCTCGCCACGCGCATCTCGGCCTCGTCGGGATTCACGCCCATGGTCTTCATCTGGGCGCGGACGTCCTCTCGCGCCATGAACTGGCGGATCTTCTCCCGGTCGCCGGGGCTGTCCTGGGTGGTGGCCTTGGCCAGCATCTGCTCCGTGCGGATCATCGAGGCTTCCGCCGAGTTCAGGGTGAACTGCGCCCCGATGAGCGCGACCGACAAAACGAGTGCGACGGCCTTCATCTTGCGTCCCAACTTCTTCATCATCGGTCTCCTGAATCAAAACGACGCCGACCGCAGGTTCCGGCTCTCCCGCCAGTCCGCATCCGCCCCGGAAGAGGCGAGGCGTGGTGAAGCGGCAGCGCGTTAACCTCACGCGCCTCTCTTGAAATTCGAATCCAGGAGCCATTCGGCGCGATCCACGATCCTCGCGGCCGCCTCCCGATCCATGAAGAAGTACCGGAAGACGGCGGCCCGGATGAGGGTCCTGCCTCCGGCGAGCCCTTCGAGCTGAATCTCGACCTCTCGGTCTTCGCCCTCGGCCCGGAGGACCCTGCCCTCTTCGTTCCCCTTGAGCTCCTTGAGCTGGAAACCCATCTGCCGGAGGCTGTGGATGACGGCCCATTCCGCCGGCTGGAGGGACGCCTCGACGATCTTGGCCGCCCCCTGGCGCAGCGGATCGGGCTCGGCCGCGCCGGAGATCGAGTGAACCAGAGCGGCGAGGGGGAACACCATCAGGAGAAATACCGCCATGCGCAGGTGTGATTGAATGGTTTTCATGTCAGGGAAAGAACGGCGGCGGGAGAGGAGCCGGCGGCGCGATGGATCAGGGACAGAGGTCCCGGCGGGGGAGAGTTTCGCCTCCAGGAGTCCGCTGGCCATTGCTATAGGCGAAACACGGTGCGCACTTCTAGTCCTTTTCCATCACTGCCGCATATGCTTCAGAGCAATATCCATTCCTGCGCGGAAGCGAAGCGGGACCGGGGCGGGAATTGAAATGCATTCGCGGGAATCGAAGGGGGAAAGACCTGATAAGCGCGGCCGCGCGGAAACGACAAAATGGCATCCATCCGCGGCGGCTTCATGCCATTCTGGCAAATCGGCGGACGGGCCGGCCGGCCCAGGCTCGGCGGATATTTCAGATCAGGCTGGGCGTTTTCGTCCCCCGCTCATCCGGCGGAGGCGCGGCCGGGCGAAAACCGCCCCAGTTACTTTCCCTCAATGGCCGCCTTGAGGCCTGCCAGGATTTCCTGGATGCGGTGATTCTCCGCGTTGATGAGCTCGCGCGCCTTTCCGTCCGGCGCGGAAGAGGCTTCTTCCGCCACCACCCTTGCCGAGATCCGAAGCCCCTCCCCCGACTCGCGCACCTCATACACGACCCCCAGGCGCGCGGCCGCGGGGGGCTCGAGCAGGCTGAGCATGAGCCCGCCGGCGGCGCCGGATTCATCCTTGACGAATTGAATCCGGTACCCCTGATCCCGGAGGAAGGTATAGTGCTTCAGCTCGTAGCGGCGGCTCTGCATGGCGCTGATGAGCCGTTCGACCACCATCTGCCGGGGGGCACCCGAAATGGTCGTATGCGGATGCCCCTGAAAGGCCTTGAGCGGCGGGGCTCCCGCGCAGCCGCCCGAAAGGGCCGGGAGTGCCAAGAAGAGAAGCGAAACCAGGAAGGACCGCATGTTCATTGCCTGATCCCCGGGTGGTCGGATTCCCCGCCCCTCCTTGCGCCTCCCGGCTTCGCGAAGCCCGCTTCCACCTCCGCGGCGGCAGCACCGCCGCTGCGGAGGACGGGCCGGCGGCGGCCTCCCCAAAGGGGGCGGTTATTTTCCTTCCCCTCTCTTTCGCCGGGTCCCCAAACCGGCTGGCCGGTTTGAGAGGAGGGGGAGACAGTGGGGTGGTCTTGGAACATGATTGTAACATGAAAACCCCCGGTCCAGGGGGGCCGGGGGCCAGCAGGAAAATCCGGAGGGATAAGCGTTATTTGCGCGCGAGGGCGCGGATATAGGCGATGACGTCCCGGATGTCCTGGTCGCTGAGCGCCTGCCCCCAGGCCGGCATCACGGGCGATTTGCCCACGGCCGCGCCGCCGCGCTTGATGACGTCGTGCATCGCCTGGTCCGACATGGAGAACTTCTTGTCCGTGTAGTCGCGCGGCTTCGGGTTGAGGGCCGCCGCCGCGGGCCCGTCGCCCTTGCCCGAGGGGCCGTGGCAGGCCGCGCAGAGCTGCTGGTACTTCTCCTTCCCCCGCGCCGGGTCCGGCCGGGCGGCGAAGGCCGCGCCAGGAACAAGGTGGGAGAGGAGCATCAGCATCAAGAGGATGGCGGCTCCGGCCGGAACGCCGCGGCGCCCGCGGGAGGAAGGCGCGATTGAGCCTCCTGCAGCGGGCGCCGGATGGGAAACCCTCTTCATCTTCACCGGTCCTGGACGCTCATTTCTTCGGCGGATGGCACTTCACGCAGTCTGTCATCAGGAACGCCTTCTGCCCGTTATGGCAGGTCCCGCAATATTTTCCCGCCATCATGTCCGCCAGGGGAATGGGCTTCCCCTCCAGCGTGCCCCCCGCCTTCATCGGAAAAATCTGGGGATGGCAGGCCGTGCAGTCGGGATTCTTGGCGGCGTGAATCTTATGGCTGAAGACGGTCGGCGTGAAATCCTTCGTCTGCTTGAAGGTGATATCCGGCGGCACCGGCATCTGGCCATAACCCGCGACAGTGCTGAAAAAGACGGCAAAGCCCGCGACAGCAGCCAAAGTCCAGAGCCTCCAACTGTGCATGGCTTCCCTCCCTTTCCTAGATTGCCCTTTCTTCGGCTCGGCCGCCCGAAACTCACTTCAAGTTTATCCTACATCCCGAATCGAAAAAGAACAGCAGGCTTTACGTCCGTCCCCGGGGGCCCCCCTCCACTTCGCGGAGTTTCAGGAAGAGCAGGCCCGCCATGAGGACCGTCAGGATGATGGGCAGGATGACCCAGCGCCGCCGGGCGTAGAACTCCTCGATGGCGGCGAGGGCCGTCGCCAGCGCTGACTTCGCGATTTTCGTGCCCCCTTCGGCCTCTTTCTCCACTTCCTTCAGGGCCAGGGAGTGCACCTGGGTTCGCACCTTGATGAGGGTGGTCCGGGCCTCCTTCATGCTGAACTTGGCCTCGGAGACTTCCATGCCCCTGTGCTCGGCGGCGTCGAGCTCTGAGGTGGCGCGCTGGATCAGGCCCTTGAGATCCTCGATGCGCTTCCGCATGCCGGCGGCCACCTTCAGTGGCTGGGAGCCCGGCGGATGGCACATGACGCAGAGCGCGGGCCGGGTGTCCCCGATCATCTCCTCCGACACGCGCACCACCTTATGGTTCGAGTGGCAGACGACGCACTCGGGCACCTTCATTTTCTCGAAGGCCGCCTTGTGCGGGCTCTTGACGAACAGGTCGCGGTTGTTCACGTGACACTGGCCGCACATCCCGCTCACCGAGTCCACGGCGGGCGGGAAGGCCCCGTGGTTCCCGTGGCAGTCATTGCAGCTCGGCGCCGACAGCTCCCGCTTGTTGATCAGGAGATCGGCGTGCACGCTCTGCAGGTAGTTCTCGAGCTGGTTCGTGGGAATCTTGTAGTCCTTCATGTACTCCTTGTCGGAGTGGCACCTGGCGCAGGTCTTGGCGACGCTCGGGGCGTAGACGGACGAATTGGCGTGCGCGGCCGGCAGGATGCCGTGGGCCCCGTGGCAGCTCGCACACGTGGCCACCTTCACGTCCCCCTGGGCCAGCCGCTTGCCGTGGACGCTCGTCTGGTAGGCCTTGAACTGATCCACGGCGATGGAGGGGTTGAAGCGGCGCATGAAGGCGAGGTCGCCGTGGCACTTGTCGCACAGGGCGGGTATCTGAGCGGGCTTGGGCCGGCCGATGTAGCCCTTCTCCTTGGACTTGGCGATCTTTATGTCGAAGGAGGCAGGATCGCCGCCGTGGCAATTGACACAGGAGAGGCCCTTCTGCGCGTGGATGTCGTTCGCCATCGCCGCCGCCGGGGCGCCGAGCTTCGCGGGCAGCGCGCGGTGGCATTGGACGCAGGTATCGACCCTGGGGGCCGCGGGGGCCGCCGCGCCGGCGTCCGAGGAGGCGAGGAGAAGCACGGCCGAGGCCCCGGTGAGCCAGAGCGCCTGTTTCATCCAGGAGCGTGCGCGCATGAAAGGCCTCAATAGGGTTTGAGATAGGCCAGCAAGGTCATCGTGACCAGGAAGACGATCACGACGGCCCCGAACCCCGTCACGAGCCAGTGCCGTTTCCCCTGCCGCGCCCAGCCATCCCAGAAGGGCACCAGGAAGAAGATCAGCCCGCCGGCGCCGATGGCGTAGATGCCCAGCGCCTCCCCCTCCATTCCCAGGACCTTGGGGGGGATGTACTTGAGCGACTGGGACATGAACGTGAAGAACCACTCGGGCCGGATGCCCGCGGGAGCGGGGGCCAGGGGATCGGCCTTCTCTCCCACCTCCCACGGGAGGTACACGGAGAGGACGGCGAGAAGGCCCAGCACGATTACCCAGACGATGCTCTCGCGGAGGACGAAGTTGGGGACGAAGGGGATGCCCTTCCCCTTGGCGCCTCCGATGGGCTGGCTCATGCCCAGGAGCTGGATCAGGAGAAGGTGCAGACCGAGCACGATCGTGAAAATCGGCGGCAGGATCGCGACGTGGAGGGCGAAGAACCGCGTGAGGGTGGGCCCGCTGATCTCGTTCGCCCCCAGGAGGAAGTTGCGCATCCCCTCGCCCACGACCGGAATGACCTTCGTCACATCCGTCCCGATCTTGGTGGCGAAGTAAGAGAGCTTCGTCCAGGGAAGCAGGTAGCCGGAGAAACCGAACGTCATGGACAGCACGAGGAGGATGAAGCCCGACACCCAGATCAGCTCGCGCGGGGGCCGGTAGGCCCGCATGAAGTACACGCTGAACAGGTGGATGAACAGGGCCAGGATCATCAGGTTGGCCGACCAGCTATGGATGGAGCGGATGAGCCATCCGAAGGGGACCTGGGCCGAGATGAGGAGGATGCTCTCGTACGCCTGGTCCGCGGCCGGCACGTAATAGAACATCAGCAGGATGCCCGTGACCACCTGCACCCCGAACAGCAGCAGGGCGATGCCGCCGAACAGGTAGAGGAAGGTGCCCTTGTGCCAGGGAACCTCCTTGTGGCGGAGGAACTCGAGGACACCCGAGAGCGGCATGCGGCTCTCGAGCCAGGCGGCCAAGCCCGCGAACCTGCCCTCGGGAAACCCGCCCGCGCGCTTCGGTTCAGAGGTCGTGGCCATGGAGTCTCACGCCTTCCGCACAGAAACGAAGATGTCGTCGCCCCGGACGGCCACGTCGTAGGCCGTCAGCGGGGTAGGGGGCGGGCCCGCGATGTTGCGCCCGAACAGATCGAAGTGGCCGTTGTGGCAGGCGCACCACAGATGCTCCAAATCGCTCCGGTACTGGACTGTGCAGGAGAGGTGGGTGCACATGGCGTTGAAGGCCCGGTACTCGCCGGAGGGCATCATCACCAGGATCCCGACCGAGCCGCCAAAGCGGAACATCTTCGCCGTGTTGGGCTTGATCTCCGCTTTCGCGGCGACGCGGACGCTGTCGACGCTCGTGACGGCGAAACGCGAGGGGAGGATATAGCGGAAGACGGGATAGAACATGGTGCCGAGCAGGGCCAGGAAGCCGCCCCCGAGGAAATAGTCCAGGATGCTCCGTCGCGTCATCGTGAACCGGCTTTCCGCCGCCATCGAGAAATGCCCTCCCGATCGGGGATAATCCGCTCTATATAGCCAATTCCACCATGCCGTGCCATCCGCAGGCCGCCGGACCCGCCGCGGGTTCGATTTCGGCCCGCAGGAGATTGCCCCAAAAAGCACCTGCCAATACGAAAACGCAACACCCCCACATGCACGAGGCACAGTGGAATGTAGGGGATATTAAATAGGAGGGCCGAGTCTGAACATATGAAACGCAAATTCAGATGTCAACAGAAAAACATTTCTCAAAGTCCTCATTTATATTTTTATAAGTTAACCATAACATAACATTCAATTTGAGCAAGGCTTTCTTTGTTGCAACATCGCCATTTTCAAAATGATGTCCCATTTGGCGGAACAAGTGAGGCGATTGCAGATAAACGAGTCAAAAAATCTTATTGCGTTGGGTGGCCAAATCCCTTAATTTTCTCCTGTCGCAATAAAGTAACGGCCCTCCTTATCGATCCGGCGGCTCACCCAGAGCAGCACCCGAGGATTGTGCCTGCGCGGCGCGCGGGAGCACAGGCGGAAAGCGTTCGGGGTTCCCCGCAAGGGGAGCCTTGCATCAGGCAGCAATCTTTCATTCGGGCAATTCGGCAATTCGGCAAATGGGGGGCGCGCGTATGGCTTTACCGGTGTTGTTATTCGCTGTTTTGCTCGCCGTGGGAGGGTGCACGTCCAGCCCGGGCTCCTCCTCCCCGGCCTCCACCCCGCCCAAGGCGGCCGCCGTCACTCCCAAGCCTCAGATGACGGCCCAGGCGGCCGCGACGGCGCCGGCCCAGCTCGTGGGCGACAAGGTGTGCATCGCCTGCCACAAGAAACAGGTCGAGAGCTACTACAAGACGCTGATGGGCAAGACGATGACCTCGCCCGCCAATGTGCAGAAGGTGGATTGCGAGACCTGCCACGGGCCCGCCTCCGCCCACGTCGCGGCCGGCGGCGGGAAGGGGAAAGGAATCCAGGTCACCTTCCGAAACGGGGCGGAAACCGCCGAGACCCAGAACGCGCCCTGTCTCAAGTGCCACGAGAGCGGCGACCGCCGTTACTGGCGGGGAAGCCCTCATAACTCGCGGGACGTGAGCTGCGTCAGCTGCCACAGGATCATGGAGAAGGTTTCGGACCGTTTCGCCCTCGCGAGAAAGGACCAGAACGACACGTGCTCGCAATGCCACCTCGTCCGGAAGGCCCAGACCTTCCGCAACTCGCACATGGCCACGCGGGACGGCGCGACCCAGTGCTCCAACTGCCACAACCCCCACGGGACGGTGACCGAGAAGCTCCTCAAGGGCAACTCCGTCAACGAGACCTGCTACAACTGCCACCCCGAGAAGCGGGGGCCCTTCCTCTGGGAGCACGACCCGGTTCGCGAGAGCTGCGTCAACTGCCACGAGCCCCACGGCACCCTCAACGACAACCTCCTCAAAATCCGGCGGCCCAGGCTGTGCCAGTCGTGCCATGTGGAGGGGCGCCATCCATCCTCCGCGGGCTTGGCCAACACGATCTTCACATTTAACGCGGGTTGCGTGAATTGCCACAGACGGATCCACGGGTCGAACCATCCCTCGGGGAACTTCTTCCTCAGGTAAGGGACTTCAACCGGGCCCATTTGGGGACGCCCCAGCCGTAAGGAGAGCTTGAGATGATGCCGAGGGTGGCATGGAATACAAGGATAATCGGGCTGCTCGCGGCCGCAGCCCTGACGTTAGCCTCGCCGGCGGACGCCCAACCGGCCGACGCCCAAGCGTTCAAGATCGGCAATTACACCTTGTCGGGCGAAATCGAAGGCGGCGCGCGCCAAATCTACGGCGAGCGCCGGAGCGGCCGCTACAATGAGTTTCGGGACATCCCGCAGGGCTTGTTCCTGACGGACGTGAAGCTGGACATCGACCGGCCCGGCTTCTACTACGAACTTCGGGCCCTGGATCTCCTGGAGAACGACCAGTCCCTTCGCTTCTCGCTTGGCTCCCCCGGCCTGTACCGGCTGGACCTGGAGTGGCATGAGCTCCAGCACATATTCAAGAACCAGGCCATCACCCCCTACTCCGGCGTGGGGGGCAACGCCCTCACGATCGATCCCGCCACCCGGGCCTTGATCCAGGGAAGCGGCGCGGCCAACTGGGTCGCCAACGTCAACAGCCTCTTCCGTGGAGGACACAGGGAGGTCGTCGGCTTCGACCGCGACTGGGGCGAGGTGAAGTTCAAGCACCAGCTGGGGCCGGACTGGAACGTGCGGGCCAACTACAAGAACGAGCGCTGGGACGGCACCAAGCCCGAAAGCTTCTTGTTCGGGAGCAGCCCCGGCGGTAGGCCGGTCATCGAAATCCCGGTGCCCATCGACTGGCGCCACGACCAGGTCCGGCTCGCCCTCGAGTGGGCCCGGGCGGGCAACTCCCTCGAGCTGGCCTACGAGGCATCCCTTTTCGAGAACCGCCACAGCAGCCTGGTATTCGACAACCCCTTCCGCTCGACGGACGCGGCCGGCACCGTGGGCGCGGGGGCCAACGCCGTCAGCGGATCGACCCGGGCGCGGGTCGCGCTGGAGCCGGACAACCAAGCCCACTACATCTCCATCTCGGGCGCGGTGAACCTGCCGGCCCAGACACGGCTCATGGGAACCGCCT
Organism: Candidatus Tectomicrobia bacterium; assembly: GCA_016192135.1. Lineage (NCBI taxonomy): Bacteria > Pseudomonadati > Candidatus Tectimicrobiota > Candidatus Tectimicrobiota bacterium. The sequence goes on from JACPUR010000004.1 coordinate 11,912, forward strand.
CCTATGGCTGGTTCCTCCAGGACGATGACTTCGTCCCTCACACCATCAACACCGCCCTCACCAGCCCGACCCTCGCCCTGCCCCGCCGGAGCCTGGACGGCGAGATCAATCCGACCCTCATCAACCTTGTCCTCACGAACCGGGCCATTCACAACCTCACCCTCACGGGCCGCTACCGCTACTACGACCTGGAGAACAACTCCAAGCGCATCACATTCCCGGGCCATACCGTCGGCGACACGTCCCAGGTGACCAATGAGGCGGAGGAAACCCGACTTCTCGGATACACCCGCCAGAATGCGGGCCTCAGCGCGAGCTACCGCCTAAGCAGGGATCTCAAGCTCCACGGCGGCTATGAATGGAGGAAAACGGACTACAACGAGTTCCACGCCGAGGAGAACCAGGAAGACCGGGTCAAGGTCGCCCTCGACTGGAAGGCCAACAACTGGCTCATGATCCGGCCCAGCTACATCTACTCCGACCGGAGCGTCTCGGGCTACATCGCCCAGAACATTCCCCAGCAAGCGGAGAGGCGGCTGTTCAACCTCGCCGAGCGCGAGCGCCACGAAGGCAAGTTGATGGCGCGCATCACCCCCAGCGAGAAGATTTCCATCACCATCGAGGGCGGCGTCGGGACCGAGGACTACGGCGCCAAGTACGGCGTGGACGAAGGCCACTTCTGGAATGCCGCCGTCGAACTGGTGGTGACCCCGGTCAATTGGGTCAATTTCTTCGCCGCCTACACGCACGAGCAGGTCTACGGCAAGATTCGTTCGGTGCAGAACTCAGGCTCGGGCACCCCCTTCGTGGACCGGTTCCTCGACATCGACGCCTGGACGATGAAGTTCACCGACGACTACGACGTCGTCCGCGTAGGGGTCGAGTTCCTCCTCTGGGAGGACAAGACGAAGGAGAGGAAGCTCACCTCCCGCACCGAGCTGACCTACGCCTATAGTGTGGGCGAAACCCGGAACTCCAAGGACGACCCGGCCTCGACCGTCGTCGTCACCGAGAACTGGCCCGACATCAAGAGCCGGCTGTGGATGATCTCCACCCGGCTGGACTACCACCTGACCAAGAATTTCTCGGTCGGGGCGGGTTACGCCTACGAGCGCTTCGAGATGGTGGACTTCACCCAGCGCTGGGTGGACGTGGTGGTCGATCCGGGCATCAGCACGCGCCTCTACACCCTCGGCGATCGGTTCGACAACTACGAGGCCCACACCGTGGCGGCCTTCGTCCGCTGGAGATTCTAGGGGGTTTCGTCCCAACGCAGCGCAAAGAACCAAAGAGGGGGCCGTCGGAAGACGGCCCCCTCTCTCATTTACATTGAAGCGGCCTGCCCCGTATGCGAAGGCCGTCTAGTCCCCGAGCCTCACCGCCTCGCCCGTCCGGGCCGCTTCCTCGATGGCGAGCGTGACCGCGAGCGTCCGCCGGCCCTCCCGGGCCGTGGTGTGGGAGCAAGGCCGCCCGGTCGCGAGATGGTCCAGCCAGGAGCGCGTCTCGCTGGCGATGGGGCCCCAGAAGTCGCCCTGCGCCCAGTCGCCCGAGGAGTTGGTCTGCATGAACACCATGCTGGCCGTGTGCCCGGGAACGTAGGCGTGGGGCACCCCCACGTCGGTGAAGAGAAGGTTGTCCTTGTTGTCCTGGTCGAGCAGGATGACGCCCTCCGTCCCCAGCACCTCGAAGCGGGCGCTCTGGCCGTGGGAGGGGTACTGCGCGGGGAGCGCATAGCAGACCCCCAGGTTCACCACCGCGCCGTCCTCGAAGGTGACGATGGCCCAGGTGACGTCCTGGGCGGAGTAGCCCATCCCCTTGAACAGGTGTGAATTGCCACGCGCCACCACCTCGGCCGGCCGGTTGCCTTCGAGAAACCAGCAGGCCATGTCCACGTAGTAGGTCAGCACGTCCAGCACGGGCGTCGCGCCGGGCGAGCGCTCGAGGATCTGCATCATCTGGGCGCGCGTGTTGTAGACCCGCGCGGTCGCCCCCAGGATGCGCCCCAGCCGCCCGCGGGCGATCTGCTCCTTGGCCACCATCCAGCGGCGGTCGTGGCGGCGGGAGTAGCCGACACGGAGATCGACACCCGCCGCCTCCGCCGCCGCCACTATCTCGTCCGCGTCCTCCAGGGTGAGGGCGAGGGGCTTCTCGACGAAGACGGGCTTGCCCAGCTTCAAGGCCTGGAGGATAGGCTCGACGTGGCCGTGCTCGGGGGTGGAGACGATGACCGCGTCCACCTCGGGCCGGGAGATGGCTTCAAGATTGTCCCCGGTGGAGAAGTTCGCGGCGACGCTCTCGGCGAGGCTCGAGGCCCGGGCTGGGTCCTTGTCCGAAACGGCCAGGTAGCGCACCGAGGGGTGACGCGCCGCCATGTGCGCCCGCAGGGTGCCGATGCGGCCCGAGCCGATGACGGCGACGCCGATGGGCTTGCCCTGCACGGTCCGTCCTCCGCTGCCGGTTCTGAGTACCGCTCTAGGCGCTTACCTGGAGAAGACCCTATCGGATTGTCATTCTAAGCGACCAAAGGGAGCGAAGGATATCGGTTCTTAAAACCGATATCCTTCGCTTCGCTCAGGATGACAACCTTGCGGACCTGCCCTGTAAGGGCGGCCTTGTGGCGCCCTCATCAGGGCAGCCGCAAGGGCCGCCCCTGCGCCTTCTAATCCTCATCCTCCAGCGGCAGCATCACCGCCTTCCCCTCGCGGGCGGAGCGCTCGATGGCGAGGGTGATCTCCAGCGTCTGCCGGGCCTGCTCGGCGGTGGTGTGGGGGGCGGGCTTGCCTGTGGCCAGGTGGTCGAGCCAAGCGCGCGTCTCGTCCCCCAGAGGGCCCCAATAGCCTCCCAGGGCGGCGTTGCCCGAGGCGTTGCTGGTCAGGAAGACCATCTCCAGGCCGATGCCCGGCACGTAGGCATGGGGGAAACCCTCTTCCGTGTAGAGGATGTTCTCCTTGTGGTCCTCGTCGAGGAGCACCACCCCCTTCTCCCCCAGTACCTCCAGGCGGATGGCCCGGCCGTGAATGGGGTACTTGGGTGGGAGCGCGTAGCCCACCCCGATGCTCACCGAGGCCCCGTCGGCGAAGGTCACGACGGCCCAGGTCACCTCGTCCGCCTCGTAGCCCAGGTCGCGGTACACCACGCCGTGGCTCTTGGCGTACACCTCGACGGGGCGGTTCCCCTCCAGGTACCAGCCGAAGAGGTCCACGAGGTAGGTGAGCGCGTCCTGCACGAAGGTGGCGTCGAGGGAGCGCTTGAGGATCTGCACGCCGTGGGCGCGGGTATTGTAGAGCCGCCCCGTGCCGCCCACGATGCGCCCGAGCTTCCCCCGGGCGATCTGGTCCTTCGTCATGATGTAGCGGCGCTGGAAGCGGATGCTGTAGCCCACGTGGAGAGGCGTGCCGGTGCGCTTCGAGGCGGCGACCATCGCGTCCGCGTCCTTCAGGCGCAGGGCGATGGGCTTCTCCACCAGCACCGGCTTGCCCGCCTCCAGGGCCTGGATCACGGGAAGGGCGTGCTCGGGCTCGCTGCTCGATACGATGACGGCGTTCACCTCGGGGCGGGAGATGACCTCCAGATTGTCGCCCGAGCTGAACTGGGCCGCCACGCTCTCGGCCAGCACCGAGGCCCGGAGAGGGTCCTTGTCGGAGACGGCGAGGAAGTCCACCGAGGGATGGGCGGAGGCCATGCCCGCCCGCAATGTGCCGATGCGGCCCGAGCCGATGATCCCCACCCCCAGCCGCTTCCCGGCCATTTGGCTCTCCCCCGCGCCTGTGCGCGCATCCGGCGGAACGTTGGGCTTTTGTATGCCGCGCGGGGGCGGGTGTCAACGGAAGCCCTACCCGCGCGCGGGGCGTTCCATCCGCCCGGGCCGGGACAGCACCTCGCCCGCGTTGACGCCCCCGGCGAACCGGGGCATCCTCGCCCCCAGCCGACGAATCCATGCGCGGACGGGACGAGGGCCGGTGCGGCCGTCCGCTTCATCCGTGCCCGTCTTTTTCTCCGGCCGCGTCCAGGATTTCATCCAGGGGGGAGGCAGATGAGCGCGACCGAGCGGATGGCGGAGTTCATCGTCCACACGCGCCTAGAGGATATCCCCGACCCGGTGGTGGCCTCGGCGAAGCGCGCGATCCTCGACACCGTCGGGGTGGCCGTGGCGGGGGCCTCGGAGCCGGTGGGCCGGAAGATCACCCAGTACGTGCAGGAGATGGGGGCCGCCCCCGAGGCCACTGTGCTGGGAACGGGAGTGAGGACGTCCGCCCCCTGGGCCGCCCTGGCCAACGGCACGCTGGGCCACGCCCTCGACTTCGACGATTCGAACTGGCTCCTCAACGGCCACGCCAGCGTGGGGGTCCTGCCCGCCGTCCTGGCCCAGGCGGAGGCGCGGGGCGCGTCCGGGCGGGAGGCGCTCGAGGCCTACATCATCGGCTTCGAGGTTTCCGCCAAGCTCGGGGCCGCCATGAACATGGCCCTCTACGACAACGGCTGGCATCCGACCGCCACCATCGGCCCCATGGGGGCCGCGGCCGCCGCCTCCCGCCTGCGCGGGCTGGGGGTGGAAGGCACGCGCGCCGCCCTGGGCTGCGCCGCCTCCCATGCCTCGGGCATCCGGACCAACTTCGGGACCATGATGAAGCCCATCCACGCCGGGCTCGCGGCCGAGGCCGGCGTCCGCTCGGCGGCCTTCGCGGCGGCGGGGATCACCGCGAACCTCAACGTGCTCGAAGCCAAGAGAGGCTTCGGCGACACCTTCAGCGGCCAGGGCAAGCACCGCATCCCCGAGATCGTGGAGACGCTGGGGCGCCCCTTCGCCCTGGAGAAGCCCGGGAACAACATCAAGCCCTACCCCTGCTGCATGTCCTCCCACGCCGCCGTGGACGCCCTGCGCGATCTGCTGAACGGCGCCAATCTCACCGCCTCCGACATCGAGCGGATCGAGCTGGAGCTCACCGAGCCCAACTACCTGAACCTCAGCTACCACCAGCCCAGGACCGGCCTCGAGGGAAAGTTCTCGGGGGAGTACATCCTCTCCCGGCTGGTGGCGGACAGAGAGCTCCGGCTCAGCACCTTCACCGACGCCGCCGTGAACGACCCCGGCATCCAGGCCCTGATGAAGAAGGTGCAGGTGCGCCTCTCCGACCTCCCGTGGACTCCCGGCTCGGGCCGCCCGGCCGTGGTGACCGTCCGCACCCGGGACGGCCGCACCCTGCAGAACCGCCGGCAGGGCTCGCGCGGGAACGCGGGCTCGCCGCTGACGAACGAGGAGCTCCAGGACAAGTTCCGCGACTGCGCCGGCGGGCATCTCGGGCCGGAGAAGACGGCCGAGGCCATCCGGAAGCTGACCGGGCTGGAGCGCCTTCCGGACATCCGGGCCTTGATCTCCCTGCTGCATTGAAGACCGGCCGCGGCTCTCCCGCCGCGCCGAAAGGAGGATCCGCCTGATGCGAGCGGTGCGCGTGCACAAGCTGGGCCTGGACCACCCGATGCGCCTGGAGGAAGTCGAGGACGCGCGGCCCGCGCCCGGCGAGCTGCTGGTGAGGCTCGGCGCGGCCGGAGTGAACCCCTCCGATGTCGCCACCCGGGCGGGGTCCCACGTCCATGCGGGCGGGGGGCTGCCCTACGTCCCGGGGCTCGAGGCGGCGGGCGAGGTCGTGGGCCTGGGCGAGGGGGCGAGGGGTTTCAGCGCCGGGCAGCGCGTCTTCGGCCGCTGCGCGGGCGGGGCCTACGCGGAGCTGGTGCGGATGGACGCGGCGACGGCCGCCCTGCTGCCGGACGGCTGGAGCTACGAGGAGGGCGCGGGCATCACCCTCCCCTTCCGGACGGCATGGAACGCGCTCTTCTTCAAGGCGAACGCCGGGCCGGGCGAAACCGTACTCGTCCAGGGCGGAGCCGGGGGAGTGGGGATGGCGGCGATCCAGCTCGCCAAGGTCGCCGGCTGCCGAGTGCTCGCCACCGTCAGCAGCGACGAGAAGGCGGCCTTCTGCCGGGGCCTCGGCGCGGACGAGACCATCAACTACCGCAAGGAGAACGTGGCCGCCCGCTGCAAGGAACTGACGGGGGGCCGGGGGGTGGAAGTCATCGTCGAGCTTTCCGGGCGGGAAAACCTGGCCCAGGATCTCGAATCCGTCTGCGTCGGAGGCCGCATCATCCTCATGGCCGCGGGCCGGGGCGAGGGCCCCGCCCCCCTGAGCGTCCCCGCCCTGATGACCAAGGACGCGCACATCATCGGGATTACTGGGGTGAATCTCATTCCGAGAATGCCCGAGTACGTCCGGCGCCTCGCACCGCTCCTGCGCGAGGGCCGGGTGAAGGTCCACGTGGCCCGGGCCTTCCCCTTCTCCGAGGCGGAGGCCGCCCACGTCCTCCTGCGCAGCGGAGATTTCCTGGGAAAGATTGTCCTGGTCCCGTAGGCTCTTCCCGCCTTCGGGGGGTACGGTCCTGTAAGGACGCCCACTTCGAAATACCCGCAAAATCTCGCCTCGCCCGCTTCCGGGCGCACCCATTCGAGCACTCCAAGAACTTCCCGATTTTCATCTGAAATCGGTTGTGGTAATATGCTCTTTCAATCTCCAAATCAGCAGCGCGTCGCCAAAACGGGCCGCAGTTCCCTTCTCTGGGAGGAGAAAGACCCATGAAAGTACGGTCCACTTGCTGCCGTAGACTGGGCATCTCGGTCCTGGCTCTCCTGTTCCTGGCGGCCTTTGCGCTTCCAGCCTCCGCCGCCGCTCCCAAATACAAACTGCTGTGGCTCTTCCCCATCAGCCCTCCGGGCGGGACGTTCTACGCCTTCTCCGTGGCGAAGGAGCTGGGCTTCTGGGAGCAGGAAGGACTTGAAGTGAGCTGGAAGGGCACCGGTGGCAGCGGCGCCGCCGTCCAGCTCCTGATCGCAGGGCACGCCGACGCGGGCATCCCCTCGATGCCTGCCACCCTGAACGCGGTAGGCCGGGGGCAAAAGCTGCACGGCTTCTACCAGTACAGCACGGGCTCCCTCTTCTTCCTCAAGGTCCCGGCGAACAGCCCGGTGAAGTCCGTGAAGGACCTCAAGGGCAAGAACATCGGCATCTCCGAGCCGGGCGGGGGTGAGGTGCCGATGGTCAAGGCGGCGCTCCAGGGCGCTGGCCTCAACCCCGACAAGGACGTGCGCCTGATCCCCATCGGCGAGGGCTCGCCCGCCACCTTCGAGGCCATCAAGTCGGGCCGGGTGGCCGCATACGCCTCCAACTTCCAGGACAACCTCGCCGTCGAGCTCGCCGGCATCCCGCTGCGCGACATCACCCCGGCCGAATTCCACGCCTTCCCGGCCCAGATGATGATCGCCTCTCCGGACGCCCTCAAGAAGCACCGGCAGGCGCTGATCATCCTCGCCCGCGGCGTGGCCAAGGCGAGCCTGTGGTGCCAGTCCAAGCCGGACCAGTGCGAGAAGCTACAGAGCAACGTCTCCAAGGAAGAATGGGCGACGCCCAAGGTCGCCAAGCCCTTGCTGACGCGCGCCATGCAGATCACGAAGCTGCAGCCGGGCAAGCGCATCGGCGAGCCCGTCCGCGCCAATCTGGAGAACTACCTGGCCTTCCTGACGAAATCCAATCCCAAGTTCAAGGCGCCGAAGGCGGATGAATTCCTGAAGACCGACATGCTGGACGAGATCAACAAGTTCGACCGGGACGCCGTCCTGAAGATCAACTACAACAAGTAACGCATCACCGCGGAAAGACGTGCTTGCCGCCCCCACCCCGGGCGCGGGGTGGGGGCGCGGGAGAAAGAGCTTGACCTCATACAACGGCCGCATCATCTCGATGCGGAACCTCAGCAAGGTGTACGAGACGCAGGAGCAGCCCTTGCTCGCGCTCCGGGACATCACACTGGACATCCATTCCGGGGAGTTCGTCTCCTTCGTGGGCCCGAGCGGCTGCGGAAAATCCACCCTCCTCAACATCGTCGGGGGGCTCCTGGACCGCACCTCGGGCGACCTCTGGTTCAAGGGAGAGGAGCAGCGCGAGCCGCGCCGGGAGATCGGAATGATGTTCCAGACCCCGGTGCTCTTCGACTGGCGCACCGTGGTGGAGAACGTCCTGCTGCCCATCGAGATCCTGGGGCAGGACAAGGGGGCGTTCCGCGCGCGGGCCATCGAGCTCCTGGACCTGACCGGGCTCAAGGGCTTCGAGGAGGCCTATCCGCGCCAGCTCTCGGGAGGCATGCAGCAGCGCGTCGCCCTGAGCCGGGTGCTGGTGCACGACCCCGAGGTGCTGCTCCTTGACGAGCCCTTCGGCGCGCTGGATGAGTTCACCCGCGAGGCGATGAACCTGGAGCTGCTGCGCATCTGGGACGCCACCCGGAAGACGATCATCTTCGTCACGCACAACATCAACGAAGCGGTTTTCCTCTCGGACCGGGTGGTGGTGATGACGCCCCGGCCCGGCCAGATCGCCAAGGTGCTGGACGTCGGCCTGCCGCGGCCCCGCACGCGCGAGGCCATGAAGCTCCCTGCATACGCCGAGAAGGTTTTCGAGGTGCGGGAGCTGCTGGGCGTCGCCCACTAGGAGAGCGCGCATGGCCCATCCCGTCTCCCACGCCGGCCGCCGCGAGGCGGGCCCTGCTCCCCTGGCGGCGGGCGCCAAGCCCGCCGGCGGACGGGCGCGGCACACGCACGTCTATCTGGCCATCGGCCTGGGGGTGGGCTTCCTCCTGCTGTGGGAGTTCCTCTCCCAGCGGGCCATCATCGAGCCCGTCCTCTTCCCGCCGCCCACGAAGATCGCCGCGGGCTGGTGGATGCTGGTGACGTCGGATTTCTTCGCCAAGCACTTCTGGATCACGATGATGGAGATCGCGCTCGGCTTCCTGCTCGGGGCGGGGATCGGCCTCCTGCTGGGAATCCTGCTGGCGACCGTCCCGGCCGTCCGCCTGACGCTCTACCCCTACATCATCGCGTTCCAGGCGCTGCCCAAGGTGGTGCTGGCGCCGCTCTTCATCATCTGGTTCGGCTTCGGGCCGGCATCCAAGATCGCCACCGCCCTGGCCATCTGCTTCTTCCCGGTCATGATCAACACGGTGGTGGGGCTCCAGCTCGTGGAGGAGAACGCCCTCAAGCTCATGCGCTCGCTGCGGGCCTCGCGCTGGCAGGTGTTCGCCAAGCTTCGCTTCCCGAACGCCCTACCCCACATCTTCGCCGGCCTCAAGACCTCGCTCACCTTCGCCATGATCGGGGCCATCGTGGCCGAGTTCCTCATCGCGGCGGACAACGGCCTGGGGCGGCTCGTGCAGATATACCAGCTCCAGATCCAAGTGCATCTGATGATCGCGGTGGTGGTCATCGTCTCGGTGCTGGGGATACTGGGAGTGACGCTCATGGACATGCTGGATCGGCGGATCGTCTTCTGGCGGGAGCGGTGACATGGCGGGAGGGGCGGGGGACGGCATGGCGCACATCCAAGGCGACGCGCAGCGGCTGGACCGGCCGGGCCCCCGGCCGGAGAAGGCCTCGTCCCTCCGGGCGCATCTTGCGGCCCGGCGCTACCTCTTTCTGTCGGCGCTCCTGTTCGTGGCCATCATCGCCCTCTGGCATCTGCTCCCCACGTCGGGGCTCATCCACCAGATCATCCTCCCGACGCCGGGGGCCATCGCGGCGGTCTTCCCCGAGGTGGTGGGGCATGCCCTCTTTCTCTCTCACTTCTCCTTCACCTTGTTCAGCATCCTGGTGGGCTTCATCCTGGGGAGCGGCATCGGCTTCGCCATGGGGGTGCTGTTCGCCTTCTCGGAGTTGTGGCGAAAGACGCTTTATCCCTACGTGATGGGCTTCCAGTCCACGCCCCGGGTCATCCTCGCCCCCCTGATGATCGCCTGGTTCGGCTTCGGGCCCGAATCCAAGATCGCCCAGGCGGTCGTCGGCTGCTTCTTCCCCGTCTTCCTCAATACGCTGGTGGGCCTCTCCCTGGTCGAGGAGAACGCCCTCAAGCTCATGCGCTCGCTGCGGGCGACGCCCTGGCAGACCTTCCGGATGCTCCGCTTCCCGTACGCCATGCCCACCATCTTCGCGGGCCTCAAGGTGAGCCTGACGTTCGCCACCATCGGGGTGATCGTGGCCGAGTTCGTCGCCACCGAGTACGGCCTGGGCTACGAGCTGACGCGCTACCACGTGGAGCTGGCCATCCCCCAGATGTACGCCATCATCATCATCATCGGCCTACTGGGGCTGGCGCTCTACCTGGCCATCGAGTGGCTCGACCGCAAGATCGTCTTCTGGCGCGCCGAGGACGCCGAGATGAGCAAGCTCCGGTAGCGGCATCCTCGCTGGCTCAAATCAGCCCTCTCAGCCTGTGCGCAAAAACACCCCATCTCCCGCACAACTTTGGCATTCCGCCCCGGCTGATTTTCCTTACAGCCCAAACGATGGAAGGAACGTCTTGTTTTTGCTTGTCTTGCAATCACGCTCGACAGCGCGGGCGGGCATGGAACTTGCGTACGTCCTAGTCGTTATGGGCGGGGTTCTCCACCTCGCGCTTTTGTGATCCGGCCCTCCCGGAGACGATTGGCCCTCCCGAAAAAGACTCGGCCCAGTGGGGAAGACGATTTGGCGCTTGTTTGTTTGATGCATTTTGCATCAAGGGATAAGCGCCCGGGTCATGTGGCCGTGAATCCAAGCTAGGATTCATCGGGCGGGAGGTGACAGGCGATGCGAAAGAAAGGGATGAGCAGGCGTGACCTGCTTGGCATGGTCGGCCTAAGTGCGGTCAGCGCTGCGGCCGGGGCCGCGTCCCCGGCTTTCGCGCCGGGGACGCGGGCAGCCGCCGCCGAGGCGCCCAAAGTGCCCTGGCCCTATCAGCCGCTGGATCCAGAGGACGTGAGAAAGAGGGGGCACCAAGCCTTTTACGAGGGGGATTGCATGTATGGGGCTTTCGGCGCGGTGATCACCGCGCTCCGGGACAAGGTGGGGACCCCCTACGATGGTTTCCCTCTGGACATGATGAGGTACGGAAAAGGCGGGCTCAGCGGCTGGGGGAGCCTCTGCGGCGCCCTAAACGGAGCCAGCGCCGCCATCTGCTTGGTGGCGGGAGAGGATTTCACGAAGCTAGTGCCCGAGCTGGCGGGCTGGTACACGCAGGCGTCCCTCCCGAGCGAAGCGAGCAACAACTACGCGAATAACCATCAGTTCCGCGTGAAGAAATACAAGTCCGACAAGGTGCTGTCGGGCAGCGTCTCCGGCTCGACGCTCTGCCATGCTTCGGTCACCAACTGGTGCAAGGCCTCGGGCTATGCATCTGGATCCCCCGAGCGGGCCGAGCGCTGCGCCAGGCTCGCCGGAGACGTGGCGGCGCGGGCGGTCGAGCTCCTGAACGCGCACCACGCCCAACAATTCAAGGCCGCCTTCGTGACGCCCGCCGCGGTTCAGGTCTGCCAAGCCTGCCATTCCATGGGAACTGATTTCAAGAAAGGGCAATTCACGCAAGGAAGAGAAAACTGCATGCTGTGCCATAAGCCGCACAAGATCTAGGGGGAGAGCACGCAAAGTCCCCCGCCGCCGGGAGGCCTGCGGCGGGGGACCCGCTTCTAGATCAGCTCGTACACGTCGACGAACATCCCCTTCACCAGCCCCCCGCTCAGGTGGCCGGTGAGAACCTCCTCGGTCTTCCCCGGGGCGCCGCTCACGGCCATGTGGATGTGGACGTAGGGCTGGGGCCCGGTCCAGCTGACCCCTTCCCCCAGGGCCGCGGGCGGCTTGTCGGGCCAGGAGATGTTCCCAAGGCCGACCAGCTCGCGCCAGTCGTCGAAGTGGCGGCGGTCCACGTCGTAGCCCTTCATGCTCCTGAAGCCGGTGATCATGTCCATCGTGTTCATGGCGCCGAAGACGAACACCGACGCCACGCGGATGTTCTTCTCCTTCACGAAGCGGTTGAACTCCCCGTAGAAGTCGTCGCCGGGCTCGAACCTCAGGTGAAAGACGCGGCCCATCTTGCGCTCCGTCGCCTGCATCTCGTCCCCTCCAATCGGAATGATGTCTGGAAATAAGCCGGCATTCCCCTTACACCGCCAGCGCGGCCCTGGCCTCCTTGTAGACGGTTTCCAGCCCCTTCTGGAACGTCTCCCTGCGCTCCTGGGCCCAGAAGGCGCCCTTGCTGGCGTCCGCCCAGAAGAACCGGTCGAAGGAGGGATCCCGGACCGCCTCCTCCATGGAGCGGCCCGCGCGCACGACCTTCTCCATGACCCCGCTCAGCTCCTGCAGGTAGCTCCGCAGCTTGCGGACGATCTCCAGCCCGCCTATCTCGCCGTGGCCGGGAACGATGCGCCCGGGGTTCAGCTTTTCAATCCAGTCCAGGGCGGCGATCCACTGCTTCACATTGGCGTCGCGCATCCCCGGGGTGGGACTGTCCATCGCCACGTCGCTCGAGAAGAGGACACCCTCCTCCGGCACGTACACCACGCTGCAGGCGGGCGAGTGCCCCCCCAGCCGCCGGATCTCGAAAGTGAGGGGCGGCAGGTGGAGGATCATGCTCTCCTCGAAGCAGATCTGGGGCGCCGGGACCACCGCCGCCTCGATTTCGTCCGCCTCCCGCGTGTGCCCCTGGTCGCGCAGCGTGTTCACGAAGAGCGCCTTCGCGAAGGGATGCTTGCCCGCCGTGCGGGAGATCTCGTCGAACACCCGCTGGGGGGCGATGAAGGTCGGGCCCTCGACGAAGGCCGAACCGGTGGTGTGATCCCCGTGGTAGTCCGTGCCGATGATGTATTTGATCCCTTTGGCGCTCAGGGGGCGGATCTCGTTCTGCCAGTGCTGGGAGTTCGAGGGCCGCACGGGGCAGTCGATGAGCACGAGCCCCTCGTCGGTGACGACCGCCCCCACGTTCGCCCAGTCGTATCCCGTCTCCGCGTACACATGCTTGCTGAGTTGACGCACGGCACGTCTCCTGTCCGCTCTGGCCGCTGGCCGGGGCTAGATCCTGTAAACCCGCCGGGTATTCCTCGCGAGTATCTTCTCCTGGTCCGCCCGGGACAAGCGCGAAAGGCCCTGGACCTCGGCCGCCGGGCCCAGCAGGCCCACGTCCCAGGGATAATCCGTCCCATAGAGGATGGCCTCCGCCCCAAGGGTCTTTACTGCGAACTCCAGGCAGTCCGCGTTGTGGATGACGGTGTCATAGTACAGCTTGCCGAGATACGCGTCCGGCGCCTGGGCGCCGCGAACCCGGGTTTCCTCGCGAACCATGTAGCCGTGCTGCCAGCGCCCCCGGATCCAGGGTGCGAAGCCGCCCAGATGGGCCAGGACGACCTTGAGCCGGGGGAAGCGGTCGAGCACCCCGCCGAAGATGAGGCAGGCCGCGGCGATGGTGGTGTCAAGGGGGTTGGCGATGAGGTTGTGCATGTAGAATTCCTTCATCCGGTCCTCGGCCCCGATGATGTCCCCCGGATGGATGAACACGGGGACGTCCAGGGACTCCGCCTTGGCCCAGAAGAGGTCCAGCCCGGGATCGCTCAGGTTCGCGCCCGCCACGTTGGTGCCGATCTTCACCCCGACGTGCCCCCGCTTCACGGAGCGCTCCAGCTCGGCCGCCGCCGCCTCGGGGTCCTGCAGGGGCACGTTGCACATGCAGTGGAACTTCTCCGGCATCTTCTCCGCCACGGCCGCGATCTCGTCGTTGTAGAACGCCGAGATCTCCCGGTTGAGTCCGGCGTCGAGGCCGTAGAAGGTCATGTTGGTGATGGCGGAGAGGATCTGCTTGTCCACCCTCATGCTCTTCATGTGGGCCAGCCGGAGATCGAGGTCGAGGAGCTCCCGGGGCAGCCGGTTCCGCATGACCCTCTTCTGGCCGAGGACGGTGATGTCCGCGACGATCGCCTCCTCGCCCCGGCGGCCGGTCTCGACCCGCACCTGGGGGGCGAATTTCCCTGCGCGAATGGCGTCCAGCACCTTCTCCGGCAGGATGTGCGCGTGGAAGTCGATGATCATGGTTTCCCTCCGGCGACAGGATGGCTCGCCTGTCGGCCATTTTCCATGCGGCCGCTTGTCCTTCGCCTCCGCCTTTCGCCCGCGCGTTGCCGGATTCTCCGCGGGGTCATACCATCCGGACTGTCCGCCCGACATCCCGCTGCCCCGGAGGCCCCATGACGGATAAGCCCTTGAATCCCTTCGAACAGAGCACCGCGCCCGGCGAGCGCATCACCGACAAGCCGGAGCTGCCGCGCCAGGGGTTCGCCATGCACCTCGAGGCCGACACCGAAACCATCGAGGGGGAAACCCACCTCAAGCTTGGGAGATCCCGCGGCTTCGAGGTCTACTCCGACGAGCCGCCCCACATCGGCGGCACCAACAGGTTCGCCCCGCCGATGAGCTACCTCGCCATGGGCATCGGCTTCTGACTCCTCACCCAGGTGGCGCGGTACGCGTCCATGATGAAGCTCAAGGTCAGGAAGGCGAGCTGCCACGTCGAGTTCGACTACCTGCTCGCCGGCTCGGTGCTGAAGGGCACCGTGAAGACCACGTGGAAGGGGGTGACCACCCGGCTCGACATCGACTCCGAGGAGCCCCCGGAGAAGATCGCCGCCCTGGTGCGGAACGCCAAGGGCGGCTGCTTCGCCGAGAACCTGGTGACGCAGCAGGTTTCGCTCCACGGCGCGGTCTTCCTGAACGGCCGGCCGGTGGAGATGGGCGAAGCACACTAAGTATCCATCCGCCAGGGATTCGCGCTCCCCCTACTCGGCGTAGGCTCCCGGCGCCAGGGCCTCGATGTCCGACACCACCTCCACCACCACGGGCACGTTCTTGATGGTGAGCGCCTTCTCGAGCGCGCCGCGCAGGTCGCCCGGCCTCTCAACCCGGATGGCCGCCGCCCCCATGGACTCGGCCACCGTGGAGAGGTTCGTCTGCTTGAACGTCCAGAGCTGGCGGGAGTTCGCCTGCTGCTTTCCGCCGTAGGCGCGGGAGTAGATGCCGGTTTCCTGGTTCTGGGCGCAGTTGTTGTTCACCACGAGGATGGCGTTGATGTTCCAGCGGACGGCCGTCTCGAGCTCCCCGATGTGGTACCAGAAGCCCGCGTCCCCGCAGAAGAGGAACACCGGCCGGTCGGGGAGGGCGCACTTGGCGCCCAGCGCGGCCGGGAAGCCCCACCCCAGGTGCCCCGCGCACCGTGTGTAGCCCTGCCCCGGGTGGTTCAGGTCGAGGTAGCCGCCCGTCCACATGCCGGAGTGCCCGGTGTCCGAGAGGACAAAGGCGTTCGGCGGCAGGAAGGACGTGAGCTCCTTGATGATCCGCAGGGGATGGACGGGGGACTTGTCCGAGTTCAGCAGGGGGGCGAACTCCGCCCGCCAGTCGGCCACGGTCTTCTGGCAGTGCGCCACCCAGTCCTTGCGGGAGGCCGCCGAGGAGGCGTCCGCCGCCTCGATGAGCCTGCGGAGGGAAACCTTGGCGTCCCCGAGGATGCTCCCCTGCAGGGGGTAGTTCCGCCCCAGTTCCTCCGGGTCGATGTCGAGCTGCACGGCCGGCGTCCCGATCTTGGGCACGCGCCACGTGTTCGTCGTCATGCCCCCCGCCCGGGTGCCGGCGAAGAAGACGAGGTCCGCCTGCCCCACCAGCACGTTGGCGCTCCGGCGGGAGTAAGAGCCGACCACGCCGATCGACAGGGGATGGTTGCCGGGGATGATCTCCTTCCCGGTCAGGGAGGTGGCCACCGGGATATGGAGCTTCTCGGCCAGCTCCACCAGCTCGCGCTTGGCGCCCGAGTTCCGCACGCCCCCGCCCGCCACGATGACGGGCTTCCTGGCCGAGGCCAGGACCCGGGCCACCTGGCGCACGTGTTCCACCTCCGGCTCGGGCCGGAACGGGGGATAGCGATTGAACCGCGGCTCGGCCAGCACCTCGAGGTCGGCCGTGTCCTCCTCGATCTGGCCCAGCTTCCCGCGCACCCGCAGGTGGACCGGCCCGGGGTTTCCGGTCGTCGCGGCCCGGAAGGCCTGCCGGATGAGGTCCGGGAAGCGCCGCACGTCGTCCACGTAGGCGTTGAACTTGGTCACGGTCTCGAAGGCGTCGAAGTCCTCCGCCTCCTGATAGTCGTGCCGGTAGCGGTACATCGGGTCGTAGCCGCCCGTGAAGGCGATGACCGGCGATCCCGCCAGGTAGGCGTCCCTGAGGCCGGCGGCCAGGTTCAGCCCGCCCACGATCTGGGCCATGGTGATGCCGGGACGGCCGGAGGCGCGGGCGAAGCCGTCGGCCATGTAGACGGCCGCCTTCTCCCCGTGCGTGATGATGCGCGAGATGCCCGTCCCCTCGAGGTCCATCACCGCCAGCGCCCGGCTGAGCACCGTCGGGACGAAGAAGATGTGGGTCACGCCGTAGGCCTTCAGGGCGCGCGATACGTATTCCGCTCCGCTCATCTTTGCCACTTCCAACCCTCCTGGAATCTCGTCCGCCCCGAGCGGCTACCGGGACGGGATATGGAGCTTGGCCCGCGCTTCGTCCACGCCCGCGACCTCGCGCCCCAGCTCCTTCGCGATGCGGGCGATCCGCGAGACGTGGTCCACGTTGTCCCCGAGCACCCCGGGGTAGAGGCAGGGTTCGTCCTCCGTCCCCACGCGCACATGCCCGCCCTGCGCGACGGCCATGGTCTGGAGGACGATGTGGGTGGGACCGGTGCAGCTCGTGACGTAGATCGCGTGGGGCGGGAGGTGCTCCACCCGGTGCAGGAACTCCTTCATGGTCGGGGGCGACCAGGCCCCGCCGGGCCGGCCGAAGAAGCACGTCATGAGAACGGGGGGCTTCAAGAGGCCCTTCTGCAGGATGTCATCGATGAGCCAGAGCTCGCCCAGCGAGAAGACCTCGAATTCGGGCTTCACGCCATAGTCCGCGCACAGGCGCATCATGTCGGCGATCTCCTGGCGGGGGTGGAGCATCATCATGTCCCGGTCCAGGAAGGCCATGTTGTGGGCGCCGACCGCCACCGACATCATCTCGGGTCGGTTCTTCACCACCTCGCGGCGCTGGTCCAGGGTCTGGGTCGAGATGCCGTACTGGAGCATGACGCCGCACCGGCCCCGGATGGCCTTGGTGTGGCTCTCCCAGGCCTTGAAGTCCGCCGGAGGCGCGTGGATGTGCGCGATGGCGGCGCCCGCCTTCGACGCCTTCTCGACGGAGATGGCCAGGGGCTCCGACTCCTTGAAGCGGTGCGGAACGCCGGCGTGCATGGATGTATCCGCTGCGCATGTCGTGATGATGAGCTTGTCCATCGTCCTCCCCGATTCTCCCGTGAGGGCGCGGGGCGCCCCCTCCTCAATCCAGGCTTCCCTCCGAGAAGAGCAGGCGCCTGATGTGCTGGTTGTGCTCCACGAACCTCGAGTCGCCCATGGTCGACATCGAGCGGGGCCGCGGGAGATCGACGGCGATGATCTCCCGGATCCGCCCGGGGCGCGCCGACATCACCACCACGCGGTCGGCCAGGAAGACGGCCTCCGGGATGCTGTGCGTGATGAAGAAGACCGTCTTCCGGCTCTCCAGCCAGATGCGCTGGAGCTCGAGGTTCATCTGCTCGCGGGTCATGGCGTCGAGGGCGCCGAAGGGCTCGTCCATGAGGAGGACGGCGGGGTCGTGGATGAGCGCCCGGATGATGGAGTTCCGCTGGCGCATCCCTCCGGAGAGTTCCATCGGGTACTTGTCCTCAAAGCCCTCGAGCCCAACCAGCTTGATGAGCCCCCGGGCCCGCTCCAGAGCGGCCCGCCGGTCGAGGCGCAGGATCTCGGCGGGGAGCAGGGTGTTCTGGAGCACCGTCCGCCACCCGAGCAGCACGGGGTCCTGGAAGACGATGCCCACGTCCCCCCGGGGGCCCTCGATGGGCGTGCCCATGATCTCGGCCCGGCCCGAGGAGCGGGACAGGAGCCCGCCCAGGATCTTCAGGAGGGTGCTCTTCCCGCAGCCGCTCGGCCCCACCACGCTCACGAACTCGCCCGCCGCGACCTCGAGGCTCACCGGGGCCAGGGCGTAGACCTTCTCGCGCCGCGCGGTGACGTAGGTCTTCTCGACGGCTTGAATGGATATGCAGACGCTCACCGGCTCCCGCCGATCTGCCCGGAGTCCTCCCGGGCGCTCAAGGGGCTCGCCGGAACCCGTCTCTTCTTGAATCTCGCCCACTGCAGGACGAGGATCAGCGCGAATCCCCCCAGGCCGATACCATCGGTGACGACGCCGGGCTTGATGAGGGCCACGGCCGAGACGATGAGGATCGGCCGCTCCAGCCAGCTCACCGGCCCCAGCATCCACCCCTGCAGCCCCGAGGCCAGGCAGACAACCCCCAGGATCGCCGTGAGGGAGGCCCACAGGATCTCGGGCACGCTCCCCTTGAGGAGCAGCGGAGGGCCGTACACGAACAGGAAGGGGATGAGGAAACCCGTGAAGGCCAGTTTGGAGGCGATCACGCCGGTGCGGAGCATGGGGCTCCCCGCGATGCTCGCGCCGGCGTAGGCGGCCATCGCGACCGGAGGCGTCACGTTCGACAGGACGGCGAAGTAGAAGGCGAACATGTGCGCCGCCAGCGTGGAGACGCCCAGTTGAATCAGGGACGGAATGGCCAGGGCCGCCACGATGATGTAAGCCGGGGCCGCCGGCATGCCCATCCCCAGGATCAGGCAGGCCACCATGGTCAGCACCAGAGGGAAGATGAGGCCCGCGTCCGAGAACGAGAGGACGAGCGAAGTGAAGCGCAGGGCGAGGCCGGTCAGGCCGACCGTGCCAATGATGATGCCCGAGGCCGCGGTCGTGAGGGCGATGAGGATCATGTCCCTCCCCCCCTTGTCGAGCGCCTCGATGGCCTTCGCCGGCGTCAGGCGGGTCTCCTTGCGCAGGAAGCTCACGGCGACCGAGAGCACCACCGCGATGAACGCGGCGCGGAATGCCGTGTACCCGGCGGAGAGGGTGTAGACGAGCCCCACCAGGGGGATGGCCAGGTAGAGGTTGGCCAGGACCTTCCGGCCACTGGGGATGTCCTCCGGGGGGAGACCCTTCAGGTCCGCCCGGATGGCCTCGTAATGGACCATGAGGCCCACGGCGAAGTAATAGAGGATCGCCGGCAGGGCCGCCGAGAGGGCGATCGAGGCGTAGGGGATGCCCGTGATGTCCGCCATGAGGAAGGCCACCGCGCCCATGACGGGGGGCATGATGGCTCCCCCGGTGGAGGCGGCCGCCTCCACCGCTGCGGCGAAGGCCGGCCGGTACCCCAGGCGCATCATCATGGGGATGGTAAAGCTCCCCGTCCCGTACACGTTGGCGACGGGCGAGCCCGAGACCGAGCCGAAGAGCGCGCTCGACAGGACGGCGATTTTGGCCGGCCCCCCGCGGGACCCGCCCGCGACGGAGCACGCCAAGTCGATGAAGAACCTCCCGGCGCCGGTGATGTTCAGGAACGAGCCGAAGAGGATGAACAGCGCCGCGTAGGTGGCGGAGACTCCGAGGGGCACCCCGAAGATGGCCTCTTGGTCCAGGTACATCGCGGCCACGATGAGGTTCCAGCTCCACCCCCGGTGCGCGAGAAGGCCGGGCAGGTAGGGTCCTCCCCAGGTATAGAGCAGCGCGCCCAGCGTCACCAGCACGAGGGGCCAGCCCGCCACCCGGCGGAGCCCTTCTAGGATCAGCGCGAACGTCGCGAGCCCCAGGGCGAGTTCGCCCCCGGACACGGCGCTCGCCAGCCCCTCCCGGTTCACCACGTAGTCGTAGTTGCCGGCCACGTAGCCGATGCAGACGACCGACCCCAGCGCCAGCAGGACGTCCAGCGCCACCACCGCCGGGTGGTTCTCGTGCCGCTTGGACGCCGGGTAGAGCAGGAACACCAGCACCATCGTGAGGAGGAGATGGACCGAGCGCTGCAGCAGCGCCACGAGCACCCCGAAATAGCCGGTATAGAGGTGGAACAGCGAGAGCGAGACCGATACGACGACGCAAAACCGCGCCAGGTGCTTCCGCATCCCCTCCTCCTCGATGACTCCCCTCCCGTGCGCGGCGGGCGCGCGCGGGAGGGACGGTCGCTACTTCAGAATGCCCTTTTCCTTGTAGAACCGCTCGGCGCCGGGATGGAACGGGCCCGGCACGTCGGCAACCAGCTTCTTCACGTCATAGCTGGCCAGCGACGAATGCAGCTTCCGGATACGGTCGGCGCTCTCGTAGAGGCTCTTGGTCATGTCGTACACGGTCTGGGGGGGAGTCTGCCTGCGGGTGAGGATGTAACCCGACCACCCGAACGAGGGGGTGTCCTTTTTCACGATGTTGTACAGCCCCTTTGGAATCGTCACGGGGATGTAGCCGTACTTGTCCACCATCGTCTTGATCATAGGCTCGGGAACAGGAAGTATCTCGACATCGCGGGCACTCGCCACTTCGGCGTGGAAGGGCGAGGGCATCCCCGTGCCGCCGATCAGGGCGTCCACATGTCCATCGCGCGCGAGGGAGACGCAGTTCGGCCAGTCCATGAAGTTGATCTTCCCCCCCCATTTGGAGATGTCCTGTTCCTTGACGCCCATCTCCTGGAAGAGGCGCAGCGCGGAGACGGCCGGGGGTCCGGCCTTCCGGAAGGTGCAGAACCGGAGCGGCATCTTCTTCTGCGCGTATTCTTGGATGGACTTCAGGCCCTTCGACTTGTCGACCATGAAGTAGTAGACGCTCACGGCCTGGATGTTGCCCACCGCCAGGACGTCCTTGTGGGGCTTCTTATAGGGGGCGATGCCCTTCATGGCGGCCACGTAGAGGTCGGTCGAGGTGAGGCCGAAGTCGATCGTCCCCTGGTCCAGCAGGTTGACGTTGGCGACTCCGCCGCCGGCCATTACCGTGATCTGGGTCGTGCCGTACATCTTCTTGAGGTTCTCCCCCAGGAGAGCGGCCAGCATGTACCAGTTCTGGCCGATGGCCCCGGCGCTCAGCGTGAGCGACTTGGGCGCCTCCTGCGCGGCGGAGGCGGAGGCCGCCGGCACGGCCAGGCAGGCGGCCAGCAGCGCGGCGGCGATGCTTCGGGTGATCTTCATGTTGCCCTCCTTTCATGGCCCCGGGCGTCCCCGGCCCTTCCCGGCCGGGGAGGGCGGGTGCCGGTTCGCCTCAGGTGTTCATGGCCCTTCCGGTCTCGGGCGACCAGAACAGGACTTTCCGTCTCAGCACCTTGATCGCCTTGTGCATCGCCACGCCCATCATCGCCAGGATGATCAAGACGGCGAAGGTCCCCGTCGTGTCGCTGCTGAAGCTCATCTGCATGAGCAGCACGCCGAGGCCGCACTGCCCCCTCCCCCCCCACATGCACTGCCCCGCCCCCACGAACTCGCCGAGGAGCGCTCCCAGCAGGCTGAACACGACGGCCAACTCCAGCCCAGCGAAGATGAAGGGCATCGCGTTCGGGAACTGGAGCTTCCAGAACGTCTGCCATCGCGAGGCGGAGAGGGAGCGGAGCAAATCGAGCTGATCGCTCTGGGCCGACTTCAGCCCCACCATGGTGTTCACGAGCAGGGGGAAGAAGGCCACCAGCCCCGCCAGCAGCACCTTCGACTCGATCTCGTAGCCGAACCAGATCACGAACAGGGGCGCGATGGCCAGCTTGGGCAGGGTCTGGAACGCCACGATGTAGGGCAGGACGATGTCCTCGATGACCTCCGACTGCATGAACAGGGGCCCCAGGCCGAAGCCGATGAAGCCCCCGATCAGGAACCCCGAGAGCGCCTCGACGAAGGTGTGGGCGATGTGCAGGTAATAGCTGTTCTGCATGGCCCCGAAGAAGTCGGCCGAGCCCACCCCGCCCGTGCCGAGGAAGAAGAGCCCCTGGAGCAGCGCGGCGGCCACCGCCGAGGGGGGCGGCAGGATGAACGAGGGAATCTCCAAGGCGCGGACGAGCCACTCCCACGCACCCACGAAAACCACCAGTGAGATCGGAAAGATCACGAGCTTTCGGCGAGCGCGGAAGAAGCCCGCCGGATCCTCCCGCGCCTCCTGGAGCGCCCCCAGGATTCCCTCACCCTTCATGCCGGCGTCCTCCCGGCCCGCGGCGAGGCGTGCGCGCCGCCGGGCCTCCATCCCCGCGCTACCTGCCCCGCGCGGCCATCCGCGCCTGGTACTTCTTGAGCGTCTCCTGGAAATTGAAATTCCGGGCCTGGTTCTCGATCTCCTTGGGGTCGAAGTTGTTCACCTCGGCGATGAGATCGTTGGTCCAGATGGCCTTCACCTTCTCGGGGGGAAGCTCCTTCTGGAGGCCGAGGAATTGAATATAGGCGGCCCACTTCTTCTCGGAGAACTCGCCGAAATGCTTCGCGTTCTTGTCCTTCCGCAGCTTCGGCGCGCGCGACTCGAGGACCTGCCGGAAGAGCTTGTTCGCCTGCTCCTTCGTCATCCCCTTGGGCATGGACTCGGGGTAGAGCACCCAGTGCATGTCGAGCGCCGCGTCGAGGTTCGTGTAGAAGAAGATGCTCCCCTTCGCCATCCCCCGCAGGTAGCCGATCACCGCCTGCCGGTTCTCCTTCAGGAACTTCTGGTTGACCCAGATGGTGTTCCCAAACAGATCGTCGAGGAACTTCCCGTAGGGGATGATGCGGAACTCGAAGCCCCGGGCCTTGGCCAGGGAGTACTGCACGTCCACCGAGGCCCAGGCGTCCACCCGGCCCAGCCTCATGGCCGCGGCGGACTTGTCCGCCACCCCCGTGGGCAGGAAGGTCACGTCCGAGGCCTTCAGGCCGCAGTCCTTGAGGGCGCGGGCGAGGAAGGCGATGCCTGCGTCGTTGGGGGCCAGGATGCCCACCTTCTTCCCTTTGAGGTCGCAGACGGATTTGATGGGGCTGTTCGGCGGGACGGCGACCCCTTCATAGATCGGCTGGTTATTGAGCACATACACCCCGGTGACCCCCACGTCCTCGCCCCGGGCGGCCCGGAACAGGATGGGGAAGGGCCGGGGCACGGCGATGTCCGTCCGTCCGGCTACCGCCCAGCCGAGCGACTGGCCCTCGCCCTGCGCCGCGACGAACTGGGCGTCCACCCCTTCCTCCTCGTACCAGCCCATGAACGAGCCTATCCAGAGGAAGGCCAAGCCGGGATTGAAGATGGGGTTCGCCAGGGTCACCTTGACCGTCGTCAGCTTCTTGGCCGCCATGGCGGGCGGCGCCCCCGCCCCCGCCCCCGCCAGCAACAGGCACAGCAGCGCTCCCAGCCAAACCCTCGCGGACTTCATGGCCGACCCTCCTTGTTGCGCCTCCAGGCGCGTAACCGCTCCAAATCCGCGTCCGTCCCAATCCGCCCGGGACGGAAAACTCATTTCCTGTCCTCCACGATGGCGACCGGCCGCACCCAGGCGCCCGAGGCCCGCTCGACGTTGATCGGGAAGCAGGCGACCTTGAAGCCGTGCGGCCTGGGGATCATCCCGAGGTTGGACATCTGCTCGATCTGCAGGTACTCGCGCTGGCGCCCCAGGATGTGGTGGCAGGGCATGAGGGCCCGGCGGTTCCCCGCCTTGAACTCCGGTATCTGGAAGCTGAACGGCCGGTCGTAGCCGAAGGCGTCGATGCCGATGATCCTCACCCCTCGGTCGAGCAGGTACTCCGTCGCCTCGATGCTCATGCCCGGGTGCAGCTCGGGGTAGTTGGGGTCCGAGCGCTTCTCGTCGGTCCCCGTCCAGAGGAGGACGATGTCCCCCGCCTTGATCTTGTAGCCGATTTTCTTGAGGCAGGCCTCGATGTCCTGGACGGTGATGTAGTCGCCCGTCTTCTTGTGGCGCAGGTCGAGCACCACCCCGTCGGCGAAGCACCATTCGAGCGGCACCTGGTCGATGGCCCGGGCGGGCTTCCCCGCCACGGTGGGGCCGTAGTGCAGGGGAGCGTCCATATGGGTGGCGGAGTGGGTCGAGACCTTGATGAATTCGGCCTGGCTGCCCACCCCGTCGTGCAGCTCCTCGGGCTTGATGCCCCAGCCGGCCGCCGTCTTGGCGCCGAACTCCTTATGATCCATGTAGTAGATGTCCGGGGGCCTGGGCTCGTTCGCGCCGTTGGCCATCGGGGTGCTCAGGTCGATGAATCGCGTCGCGCACATGGGATTGCCGTCCTCTTCCGATGAATTCCGGAAATCAGCCCTCCGGAGCTACGCCGGCGATACCCAGAGCTTCCGCTCCTGGGGATAGATGGGCTCCCAGCCGTTGCGGGTGACCACCACCGTCTTCTCGATCTGGGTGCCCCCGAAACCGAATACCTGGGTCGGGTTCTCGAGGCAGAGCGTCGTCCCCTCCTCGAGCGGGAAGTCGCTCGAAGTCGGGAGGAACTTGCTATTGATCGGCGTCGGGTCGGCCAGGATGTAGGGTACCTCTCGCTGCTCCAAGCCGATGGCGTGGCCCGCGAAGTTGCCGTTGTGGCCGGGGAGCGCCGCGCGGGTGGCCTCCAGCATGGTGCGGTAGATCCTGGAGCCCAGCACGCCCGCCTTCACCTCGGCCATCGCCGCGTCGAAGCCCTGGACGGTGGCTTTCCACAGGCTGGCCTGTTCCTTCGTGGGCTCGCCCACCACCCCGCCCCAGCCCGTGTCGCCCTGGTAGTTCCCCTTCACGACGCCCGCGTCGAACTTCCACATCTCGCCCTTGGCGAGCTTCTTGTCCGTGGGGGGAAAGATGCCCGTCGCGCGCCGCCCCGAGCAGAAGTGGAACCACTGCCACATCCCGCCCAGCCGGCCCACCTCGGCGCGGAACACCGAGGCCACCTCGTTCTCGGTCATCCCGGGCACGACCGCCTTCGAGGCGGCGATGCAGGCGAGCTCGTTCACCTCGGCCGCCGCCCGCATGGCCTTGAGCTCGTCCGGCGTCTTCACCATGCGGATGAGCCGGAAGAGGTCCGCGCCGTTGACGATGGTCGCGTTGGGCAGGGCGTCCTGGATCTGCTTGCGGACGCCCGGCATCACGCGCTCCTCGTCCAGGGCGATGGTGCCCTTGTCCAGCCCCCGCTCGCGCAGGGCCAGCCCCAGCGCGGCGCCCGCGTTCTTCGAGCGGCGCGCGTCGTTGTTGTACATCCCGAGGTAGGTCTCCTCCTCGGGGGTCTGGGGCTTCGAGCCCGGCGGCTGGATGAGCGCGCTCCGGTCGCCGAAGGTATAGAGGTCCTTGATCCAGGATTGCTGCATCGAGACGTAGGTGACCTCCTGCCCGGGGACGACCAGGGACGGCGGCCGGTTCGGGTCCTGCGGGAAGACGGCGAACATGTGCACCGAGTAGGCGTACACCTTGAGCGACCAGCTCACCGTGCCGGCCACGTAAGTGACGTTCTCGGGCGTGCTCGCCACGATGGCGTCGATCCCGAAGTCCTTCATCAGGCCCCGCGCGCGATCCACGTTCAGGTACATGGGAACCCCCTATTGAAGTCCTGGCGCCGCCTCCCGCCGCATGCCCGCGGCATCCGGCTCGGCCGCCGCTTCGTCCTCGTTGACGGGGAAAAGCCTGGCCCAATCCTGGCCGCTCCACGTCTCGGGCTTGAACTGCCCCCGGAGCGAGCGCTCCGCGTTCTCCCGCTGGATGACGAGTATCCGCTCCGCCCGGTCGATTTCGCCCGCCCGCAGGCGCTCCACGAGCTGGCGGTGCTCCATGAGGTTCTGCCCGGCCCGCGCGGGATCGAAGAAGTAGAGCAGGTTGCTGCTCATCGAGGACTCGTCCCAGAGGTCGAGGATCATCTTCTTCAGGCGGGGCAGGGGGCAGGGATCGAAGAGGCGGAGGTGGAACATCCGGTTCAGGCGGTTGATCTCCGCCGTCTCGCCGCGCGCGCAGGCCGATTCCGTGTCCCGGAGGATGCGATCGAGCGCCGCGAAGTCCGGCTCCGTCGTCAGGGGAGCCGAGAGGCGCAGGGCCAGCGATTCGAGGCAGGCCCGGATGGTGAGGGTTTCGGTGATCCGGTCGAGGTCCGGGAACACGATGCGCGCCCCCACGTGCGGGGACGAGATGACGAACCCCTCCCCCTCCAGGCGCTGGATGGCCTCCCGCACCGGAAGGAGGCTCGTCCCCAGCCGGGCGGCCACCTCGCGCAGGATCAGGCGCTCGCCGGGATGGAGGGCGCCGGTGACGATCTCCGCGCGCAGCCGCTCATAGGCCATGTCCTTCTTCGTCTTGTAGACAGGCACCTCGCCCAGCGCTCGTTCCATGGCGGCTTCCGCTCCCCGGGCAGACGAAGGCGGGCGGCTTCTTGTGACCGATTGTGACCGATGCTCGATATTTAATCACATATCACATTTATGGCAACCCCAAACCTGAGTGCCGGATCGCCTTGTCGGCGAACTTTTTGGACAGGACTCTCCCTCCCGTCTCCCAGGAGAGACGGGTGAGGGCTCCCGGCGGCCTTTCTCCAGTCCAAAAAGGGGGTCCGCGGCCGCGCGGGGGGCCTTCTTTTTCTCAAATCCCGGGGCCGCCCCCGTCTCAGGGCTTCTCGCAGATCACGTTCAGGAGGGCCTGGCGGCCCTCCTCCCGCACGGCCTTGAGGGCCCGCTGGAGGGCGGAGGGGATATGGCCCGGGTCCTCGACCTTCTCGCCGTAGCCCCCGTTCGCCTGGCAGATCTTCTCGAAGTCCGGCGAGGGCTCGAGCGAGGTGAACGCGAAATCGTTCTGCCCCGCGGCCCAGCCGTCCGGGTGCAGGGCGCGGGCGTTGCGCTTCACCGAGCCCCAGGTGCGGTTGTTGAACACGACGGCCAGGAAGGGGAGCTTGTGGGCGTTCGCGGCCCAGTGGCAGGCGGCCGGGTTGCTGAAGATGTAGGAGCCGTCGCCCACGGTCGCGATGACCGTGCGGTCCTTGGCCGCGAGCTTGGCGCCGAGCGCCGCCCCCATCCCCCAGCCCAGCCCGGCCGCGGGCGGGTGATCGAAGTAGGTGCCGGGCTTGGTGCGGGTGAGCTGGGTGCCGACCATGTCGTACTCGTTCACCAGGATGTCGTCCTCGCCCAGCACGTCCGCGATGCACCGGGAGAGCCACGTGTAGTCGATGGGCTTCTTGCCCGAGGCCTTTTCGGCCTCCTCCTTCCACCCCGCGCGCATCGCCTTGTGGGACTTCTCGAGGGCCTCGCGCCGCTGGGCAAGGGCCTTCTCCCGGCCCGCCAGCTTGGGCCTCAGGGCCTCGCGCAGGGCGGCCAGGGCCGCGGCCGGCTCGGACTGGATGGAGAGGTCGGCCGGGAAGCCCCGGATGGGATAGCCGGAGAAGTTGGGGTCCACGCCGAGCTGGATGAACCTCGTCTCGGGCCGGGGCTGCACCTGGGAGGGAATCCAGGGGACGCTCGACTCGATGGTGAGGATGACGTCCGCCTCCTTGAAATGCTCCCACAGCGAATAGCCCTGGTGGAGGGGATGGTTCGAGGGGAAGTTCACGAACTCGCGGAAGCGATCCTCGACCACCGGGAAGGCGCCCAGCTCGGCCAGCGCCACGAGCTCCTTGACCGAACAGGGGTCGTGGCCCATGGCCCCCACGTGGAGGATGGGATGGCGCGCCCCCGCGATCATCTCCGCCGCCTGGGCGATGGCCTCGGGCTCGGGGCCGAGGCGGGGCGGCCGCGTGGTTCGCGGCTTGGCCCAGAAGGAGAACTCCTTCTGCGGCTGGGCGAGCACCTCGCGCGGGAGAGTCAGGTACACCGGCCCCTGGGGATGGGAGGAGGCGATGCCCAGGGCGCGGTCCACCACCGTCTCGAGCTGCTCGAAGTTGCGCAGCTCGTAGTCCCACTTCACGAATTCCCGCACCATGGCCGCCTGGTCGTAGGCCTCCTGCGCCCAATGAATGTAGACGTTGCGGCTCCCGCGCAGGCCGCTCTCGGTGATCGGGGTGCGGCCCGCCGTGAACAGCATGGGGACGTGGAGCCGGTTGGCGTTGATGATGCCCAGGACGGAGTTCGCCGTGCCGACCGAGACGTGGACCATCACGAGCTGGGGCCGGCCCGTCACCATGGCGTAGCCGTGCGCCATGCTGACCGCCGTCATCTCGTGCGGGGCCAGGATGGGAATCGGCGAGGGGCGCTTCTCGGCCCGCAGCTTGGCCAGCGCCTCGATGATGGAGGGGAAGTCCGTCCCGCCGTTGCCGAAGAAGTAGTCCACGCCGCGCTCGGCCAGAAGGGTCAGATAGGCTTCGGCCGTGGTCTCCACGGCGACTTTCTTCTTTTCCACAGAGCTTCCTCCCAGGGGATAAAGCCGCGAAACGAAACCGGGGCCCGGAAACTTGAGCATGAGAATTGCGGGATGCTAAGATGCTTTTGTCTCATTCTCCACTGAAAGGCAAGCGGCGGCGGCTTCGGATGGAGCGCTCCATCGGGTCATCGCCAAGTCCTTCTTCCGGCTGGAGGAAACCTCATGAAAGGCCGCGCCGTAGCGAGCCTCATCATCCTCGGCTTCATCCTCGCCGTCCTGTCCCCGGCGGCCCCGCTTCGGGAGGCTCAGGCCGCGCCGGTCAAGATCCGGATGGCCCACGGCATCCCGCCCGCCCACCTGACCCCGCTCCTCTTCCAGAAGAAGGAGATCCTGAGGAACTACGGGAAGACCTACGAGGTGCAGCTCATCTACGTGGCCAACACCTCGGCGCAGATCCCGATGCTGGCCGCGAAGGAGCTCGACATCGCCTGGACCGCCTACTCCAGCTTCGCGGCCGCCGTCGCGAACGCCAAGCTCGACCTCAAGCTCATCCTGGACATCCTCTCCTACGGCGAGCCTGGGCACTTCACTTCCTACTGGTCCGTGATGAAGGATTCCCCCATCAAGACCATCAAGGACGTCAAGGGGAAACGGATCGCCGTCCCCGCCTTCGGCACGGCGCTTGACGTCGCGGCCCGGATCGCGCTCAAGAAGGCCGGCCTGGAGGCGAACAAGGACTACACCCCCGTCGAGGTCAACTTCCCCAACATGTTCGCCATGCTGAGCCAGGGGAAGGTGGACATCGCGGCCATCACCACTCCCTTCATCTACGACCCCAAGATCTCCTCCAAGGTCCGGAAGGTCTTCGGCGCCGATGAGGCCATGGGGAAGATCCAGGCCCTGATGCACGCCGTCCGCGGCGACTTCCTGGCGAAGAACCGGGCCGCCGTCCAGGACATGGCCGAAGACTACGTCCGCGCTTGGCGCTGGTTCCTGGATCCGGCGAACCGCGACGAGGCGCTGAACATCGCCTCCAAGTTCACCAAGCGCCCCCCCGCGGCCTATCATTGGGCGCTGACGAAGGACAAGGACTCCTACCGCGACCCCTACGCCCAGGTCGACATCAAGGTCCTCCAGGGCAACCTCGACGTGATGCACCAGATGGGCTACCTCAAGGAGCGGCTCGACATCTCCAAGTTCGCCGACCCGTCCATCGCCGCGGAAGCCCGCCGGCGCGTCATGGCCGGCAAGAACTGATCCGGGCGGGGGAAGGCGCGGGCGGGCCCTAGCGGCCCGCCTGCGCCTCCTCGTGCCACTGCAGGAGCGCCCGCCTCAGCCGGGCCATGAGGCTCATCGAGAGGGCCCCGACGACGGCCAGCACGATCAGGTAGACGAAGACGCGGGGCATCAGCGCGAAGCGCGCGCTCTCCATCATCGAAGCCCCGACGCCCCCTCCCCCGCCCAGCATCTCCGTCACCGACGTCACGATGAGCGAGACGGGAAACGCGATCTGAAGGCCGTTGAAGACCTGGGGCAGCGCCGCCGGGAGCACGACCTTCCAGAGAATCTTCCGCTCCCCCGTGCCCATGTTCCGCGCCGACCAGACGAGGTAGCGGTCGATGTTGACTGTCCCGAGATACGTCATGTTGATGAGCGGGAACATGCAGGCCACGAAGATGAGGGCGATCTTCGACGCGCTGCCGAAGCCGAACCAGATGACGAACAGGGGGAAGAAGGTGACCTTGGGCGCCGGCAGCCAGATCGAGACGAGGGGGTCGAGGAACCAGCGCACCGCCCTCACCCTCCCCATCGCCGCGCCCAGGGGCACCCCCACCAGCACGGCCATCGAAAGGCCCGCCAGGGCGCGGAACATGGAGAGCGCGATGTCCATGGGGAGCTGGCCCGAGGCGGTGTCCACCCACGCCTGCCGGGCAATGGCGCTCCAGGAGGGAAGGAAGAATTCGGGCACCAGCCCCGACTGGCTGGCCGCTTCCCACACCAGGAGAAAAAATAGCACCGAGCCGAACCGCCGCGCGCGGACCATCGCGCTCCCTCCGGGGGCCGCTACCCTTGGCCCTCCTGCTGCCAAATGAGGATCCGCCGCATGACGCGGAGGTAGAGCCGGTCGGCCAGGAAGCCGAGCAGCGTCAGCGTGAAGATGGCGGCGAACATGCCCGCCAGATCCCCCGCCTCGCTCAGGAAATACGTGAGGAACCCCAGGCCGGTGTTCCCCGCCAGCATCTCCGAGCCCACCAGGAGGACGAAGGAGACCGCCAAGGCCAGCCTCGTTCCGCTCAGGATGTCCGGCAGGGCGCCCGGGATGATCACCCGCCACAGGAGCTTCCGCCTCCCCGTCCCCATGATGAGGGCCGACCAGATGAGGTGGCGGTCCACCCCCCGTGCCCCGTTGAACGAGCTGACGATCACGGGGAGGATGCAGCCGAGGAAGATCACGGCGATCTTCGAGAGGTGGCCGATTCCCAGCCACACGATGAGGATGGGGATCAGGGCGGACTTGGGCAGGGGGAACAGCAGCCGCAGGAGCGGCTCGAAGAGGTCGCGCAGCACCCGGAAGCGCGCCATCGCGATGCCCGTCGTGATCCCGAACGCCACGCTCGAGGAGAAGCCCGCCGCCTCCCGCCAGAGGGACGAGAGCGCGTGCTCGAGCAGCTCGCCCGAGATCATCATCCGCACCCAGGCCACGATCACATCGGAGAAGCGCGGGAGCAGCATCTCCGGGATGAAACCCGTCGCGGTGGCCAGCTCCCAGGCCGCGACCATGTAGATGAGGGGCGAATACTTCCCCAGGAAGAGCGCCCGGGCCGGGCTGCGCCGCTCGCCTAGGAGATGACCACTTCGTCCCGCACCAGCGACCATATCTCGTTCACCTTCTCGACGAACTCCTGGGTCTCGACGTGGTCGCGGCCCGCCGCGGAGCCGGGCGGCCGCGTTTGCACGATCTTCTTGATGCGGCCCGGCCGAGCCGTCATCACCGCCACGCGGTCGGAGAGATAGACAGCCTCGCGCACATCGTGGGTGATGAAGATGACCGTCTTCTTCTTCTCGCTCCAGAGGTCAAGCAGCTCCTCCTGCATCAGCAGCCGCGTTTGGGCGTCGAGGGCGCCAAAGGGCTCGTCCATCAGCAGGACCTCCGGGTCGTAGGCCAGGGTCCGGGCGAGGGCCACCCGCTGCTTCATCCCGCCCGAGAGCTGGTTGGGATAGACGTTCTCGAAGCCCTTGAGGCCCACCCGGCCGATGAGCTCGCGCGCCCGCTCGGCCCGCTCCGGCCGGGAGACCCCCTGCTCCTCCAGCCCGTAGCAGATATTCCCTATCACGGTGCGCCAGGGAAAGAGGGCGAAGTGCTGGAACACCAGGCCCCGGTCGGGCCCGGGCCCCCGGATGGGCGTCTCGTCCTTATGAATCCCGCCGCCGGAGATATCGAGCACCCCGGCCACGAGGTAGAGGAAGGTGCTCTTGCCGCAGCCGCTGGGACCGACGATGGAGAGGAACTCGTTCTCCCGCACCTCGAGGTCCACCCCGTCGAGCGCCAGGACGGACTCCCCGCTCGGGGAAATATAGGTCTTTGAGACGCCCGTGGCCCGGATCTTGACCCGAGGCTCGCTCATCCGGATGACACCTCCAGGGCCGCTCCGCGGCGGGCAGGGCCGCTCCGCGGCGGGCAGGGCCGCTCGGCGGCGGGCGCTCACCCGCGGGCGAAGGGCCGCCCGGGACGCAGGAAACCTGAATTGGGCCGAATGCGCCCCCACCCATAGCACGAGACGGTTGGCCCGTAAACGGCGCAGGGGACTTAACGATGCGCATTTCCTGAACCGCCCGCGCGCCTTTACGGAAGGGCCGGCTTCCTCTACAAGTCATCTGCAAGGGCCGGCAAGCGTCTCGCTATCTGGAACTGCTCCATCCCGTATTTCGGCCCGGATCGCACATCCCGGAGGAAGATCCGCCCATGGAATTCGTCCTGACCGAAGCACAGAAGGCTGTCCAGGCGCTGGCGCGGGATTTCGCCAAGCGCGAGATCGAGCCCGTCGCCGCCGAGCTGGACCGCGAGACCAATTGGGAGAAGCGGATGCCCTGGGCCCTCGTGGAAAAGGCCAGCGCCGTGGGCCTCCGCCAGCTCCCCTACCCCGAGGAGTACGGCGGGGGAGGCGCCGACGTCCTCACCTGCTGCCTGGCCGGGGAGGAGCTGGCCGTCGGCGACCTGGGGATGGCGGTCAACCTGGATCAGACCTGGAAGCTCGCCCACATCCTCGACCACATGGCCCCCCGGCTCAAGGACACCTGGCTGCGCCGGCTGTGCGCGGAGCCCCGCTTCCTGACCGCCATCTCCATCACCGAGCCCGGGGTCGGGAGCGACCACCAGGGCTACTACGACGACCCCTCCATCGCCCTCTACACCCGCGCCGAGCGCCGGAACGGCAGATGGGCCATCAACGGGATGAAGCACTACATCAGCAACGGGCCCGTCGCCTCCCTCTACGTGGTCGGCGCCCGGACGGACATGTCGAAGAAGCTGCGCGACGGCCTCACGGGCTTCCTCGTGCCGCGCGAGACGCCCGGCTTCGGCATCGGCAAGGTCCACGAAAAAATCGGCCAGCGGCTCTCGATGAACTCCGAACTTCTCTTCAACGGCGTCGAGGTGGACGACGAGAACGTCATCCTCGGCGTGGGGAAGTTCTGGGAAATCCGGGGGCGGCTCCTCGCCTGCGGCAAGCCCGAGGCGGCGGCCAACTGCGTCGGCGTGGGGCGGGCCGCCTTCGAGAAGGCCCTCGCCCACGCCCGGGAGCGCGTCCAGGGGGGCAAGCCCATCGTGGAGCACCAGGCCGTGGCCACCATGCTGGCGGACATGGCCATCAGCCTCGACATGGCCCGCACCTTCGTCTGGCGGTGCGCCTGGGCGGTGAACCACCAGAAGCCCTACGACTTCACCCTGGGCTGGAAGGCCAAGATCTACGCCTCCGAAGCCGCCTTCAACTGCGCCCGCTGGGGCATGGAGATCTTCGGCGGGGCGGGCATCATGCAGGAGGCCCCCATGGAGAAGCTGCTGCGCGACGCGAGCACCTTCCTGCACTCCGACGGGACCAACCAGGTGCTGCGCCTGCGCACGGCGAGCGCCTACGCCCAGGGCTCCATCTCCACGTTCTAGTCCCGCCGCCGGGCTCCACCCTCCATCCCGGTCGGGCCTCCCCGGCCCGGCCGGGATGGAGTAGAATGCGCGCGTCCCCGCCCTCCCGCCCGGAGGCCGCCCCTTTGCTGGAGCTTCGCAGCGTCTCCAAGCGCTTCGGCGGCCTCGCGGCGCTCCAGCCGGCCACCTTCGAGATCCCCGCCGGCCGGACCACCGCCCTCATCGGCCCAAGCGGCTGCGGCAAGAGCACCCTGCTCCGCCTGATGATCGGCCTCGTCCGGCCGGACGGGGGCGAGATCCGCTTCGAGGGGGTCCCCGTCCACCCCGGGAACGTCCTCGAAGCGCGCCGCAAGATGGGCTACGTCATCCAGAGCGGCGGCCTGTTCCCGCACCTGACCGTCCGCGAGAACATCGTCTTCATGGCCAAGTACCTCGGCTGGCCCAAGGAGCGGACGGCGGGGCGCCTGGAGGAGCTGGTCGGGCTCACCAAGTTCCCCCCCGCCGGGCTGGACCGCTACCCCGCCCAGGTCTCGGGGGGACAGCGCCAGCGCGTGAGCCTGATGCGGGCCCTCATGCTCGACCCGCGCATCCTCCTCCTCGACGAGCCCTTCGGGGCGCTCGACCCCCTCATCCGCTCCGACCTGCAGAATGACCTGAAGGAAATCTTCGCGGAGCTGGGGAAGACGGTGGTCATCGTGACCCACGACATCGGGGAGGCGGGCTTCCTCGCCGACCTCATCTTCCTGATGCGGGAGGGCGCCATCGTCCAGGCCGGGACGCTGGAGGACCTGGTGCTGCGCCCGGCCGATCCCTTCGTCACGCAGTTCATCAACGCCCAGCGGAGCCCGCTCGAGAGCCTGCGCCCGGCCGGGGGCGCCGCGTGAAGGCCCGTCTCCCCGCGGTGGGCCTCCTCGCCGCGTGGCTGCTCGCCTGCGCGGCCCCGGCGGGAGGGGCCGCCGTCCGCGTCGGCTCCAAGAAGTTCACCGAATCGGTCATCCTGGGCGAGATCGCCGCCCAGCTCGTCCGCCACGCCGGGGACTCGCCCACGCACCGCAAGGAGCTGGGCGGCACGCGCGTGCTCTGGAACGCGCTCCTCTCCGGGGAGATCGACGCCTACCCCGAGTACACGGGGACGATCGCCTACGAGCTCCTCGCGGGCCGGGGCCTGGAGGCCGAGGACCGAATGCGCGCCGCCCTGGAGGGAATGGGCATCCGCATGAGCCGCTCCCTCGGCTTCAACAACACCTACGCCATCGGCATGAAGGAGGAGGCGGCGGCGCGCCTGGGCATCCGGGCCATCTCCGACCTGCGGGCGCACCCCGGGCTGCGGCTCTTCCTCACCAACGAGTTCATGGACCGCAAGGACGGCTGGCCCAGCCTGCGCGAGCGCTACCGGCTGCCCCACGCGGCGGTGCGGGGGCTGGACCACGACCTGGCCTACCGGGCCCTCGAGGCGGGCCAGATCGAGGCGACCGATCTCTACTCGACCGACGCCGAGATCCTCCAGCACAACCTGCGGGTGCTCGAGGACGACCTGGAGCACTTCCCGGCCTACCGGGCCGTGCTGCTCTACCGCGCCGATCTGGAGAGGCGCGCCCCGGCCGCGGCGCGCGCCCTGCTCTCCGTCGAGGGCAGGATCGCCACGGAGGACATGATCCGCATGAACGCCCTCGCCAAGGTCGACCGCGTCCCGGAGGAGATCGTGGCCAGCCGGTTCCTGGCGGAGAAGCTGGGCGTCCGAAGCCGGGTCGAGGCCGAGACGGCGTGGCGCCGCTTCCTGCGCCACACCGAGGAGCACCTTGCCCTCGTGGGCCTCTCCCTCGGAGCCGCCATCGCGGCGGCGCTGCCTCTGGGCATCCTCGCCGCCAAGAACGCCGCCGCCGGCCAGGTGATCCTGGCCGTGGTGGGCATCATCCAGACCATCCCGTCCCTCGCCCTGCTGGTCTTCATGATCCCGCTCCTGGGCATCGGGGGCCCTCCGGCGGTGGTGGCGCTTTTCCTGTACAGCCTGCTCCCCATCGTGCGGAACACCAGCGCCGGCCTGAACGGCATCCCGGTCGAGGTGCGGGAGTCGTCCGAGGCCCTGGGCCTGCCGCCGGGGGCGAGGCTCCGGCTCGTCGAGCTGCCGCTCGCGTCGAGCGCCATCCTCGCGGGGATCAAGACGTCGGCCGTGATCAACGTCGGCACGGCCACCCTGGGCGCCCTCATCGGGGCGGGAGGCTACGGCCAGCCCATCCTGACCGGCATCCGCCTGGCCGACACGCGGCTCATCCTGGAGGGCGCGGTCCCGGCCGCCCTGCTGGCCCTGCTCGTCCAGGGGCTCTTCGAAATCGCCGAGCGGGCCCTGGTTTCTCCCGGGCTCCGTCTCAAGGTACAATCTTGACTCGCCCGCCGGGCGAGGCGGCGGGATCGTCGAGGGAGCCTGTTTTCTGCAAGGACATTCGATGACATGAACCATCAAATGGACGAGCCTACCCGCGCGGCGGTGGGCTCCGGGAGCGGAGTCGTGCTTCAGGAGGCCCTCGCCGGCCTGCGGAAACCGCAGAAGACGCTGCCCTGCAAGTATTTCTACGACGAGCGCGGCTCCCGGCTCTTCGAGGAGATCTGCGGGCTCGAGGAGTACTACCTCACCCGCACCGAGATGGCGATCCTCGAGCGGAGCGCGGAGGAGATGGCCCGGGCGCTGGGGCCCGGCTGCGCCCTCATCGAGTACGGCAGCTCGAGCGCCCGCAAGGCCCTGCTCCTGCTCGATCGGATGGAACGCCCGGCGGCCTACCTGCCGGTGGACATCTCCCTCCACCACCTGGATCGGGCCGTCCGCGAGGTGGAGGAGCGCCTCCCGGGCCTGCCCGTCCACCCGATCTGCGCGGATTTCACCCTCCCGTTCGGGCTGCCGGCGCTGAACGGCCGGCCCGTGCGCCGCGCGGGCTTCTTCCCCGGCTCCACCATCGGGAATTTTTCCCGAAAGGAGGCTGTTCAGTTCTTCCGCAGGGTGGCCCACACCTGCGGGGCGGGAGGCGGCCTCCTCATCGGGGTGGACCTCTTGAAGGACGCGCGCGCACTGGAAGCCGCCTACAACGACCGCAAGGGCGTGACCGCCGCCTTCAACCTGAACATCCTCTCGGTCCTCAACCGGGAGCTGGGGGCGGACTTCCGGCCCGCGCTCTTCCGGCACGAGGCGCGCTTCAACCCAGCGGAGAGCCGCATCGAGATGCACCTGGTCGCCTTGGCCTCCCACGAGGTGCGCGTCGGCGGGGCGGCGATCCGGCTCGCGGAAGGCGAGAGCATCCACACCGAGAACTGCCACAAGTACACCCGGGAGGACTTCGCCGCGCTCGCCGCCCAGGGCGGGATGGCCGTGCGCAAGGTGTGGACCGATTCCCGCCGCCTGTTCAGCCTTCAATACCTGGAAGCCGCAGAGGCTTGACGCCAGCCGCGGGGGCCTGAACATGATGCCGCTCCAAACCCTAGCCGAATGGACGCGGGACGCCCGCGAGCGGACCGTCGCCCTGGTCTCCGACCTGGGCGACGGGGAGATGCTGGGGCCGCATCTTCCCATCACCAACCCGCTCCTGTGGGAAATCGGGCACATGGCCTGGTTCCAGGAGAAGTGGGTGCTCCGCCACGCGGGCGGGCGCCCTTCCCTGCGCGCAGACGCCGACTCCCTCTATGACTCCATGGCCATCCCCCACGATGTGCGGTGGGACCTCCCCCTTCCCACGCGGGAGGAGACCTACGCCTACATGCGGGACGTGCGGGACCGCGTGATCCGCCGCATCGAGGAGGGAGACGCCTCGCCGGCGGAGCTCTACCACGTCCTATACTCCCTCCATCACGAGGACATGCACGCCGAGGCCTTCACCTACATGCGCCAGACATTGGGCTATCCCGCCCCCCCGGTGCCCGCCGCGGGAGAGGACGGCGCGGGCGGCGGCCCTCACCCGGGCGACGCTCGCGTCCCCGGCGGGACGTATCTCCTGGGCTCCCCGCCGGACGAGCCCTTCGTCTTCGACAACGAGAAGTGGGCCCATCCCGTCGTCGTGGCCCCCTTCGCGATCGCCAAGGCGCCCGTCACCCAGGCGGAGTTCGCCCGGTTCGCGGAAGACGGCGGCTACCGGCGGCGGGAGCTCTGGAGCGAGGCCGGGTGGGACTGGCGGGGGAGGCAGGGGGCCTTCCATCCCGTCTACTGGCGGCGGGCCGCCGGGGGCGGCTGGCAGCGGCGGGACTTCGACCGGTGGGTGCCCCTCGAGCCCCACCGCCCCGTGATCCACGTCTGCTGGCACGAGGCGGAGGCCTACTGCCGCTGGGCCGGGCGGAGGCTTCCGACCGAGGCGGAGTGGGAGCTCGCGGCCACGGGGGAGCCGGCCCCCGGCGGGGGCTTCTCCGCGCGCAAGCGCCGCTATCCCTGGGGGGACGAACCCCCCGCGCCGGAGCGGGCCCGGCTCGACTGGCGGGGGATGGGCTGCGCCGAGGTGGGCGCCCATCCCGCCGGGGACAGCGCCTTCGGCTGCCGCCAGATGCTCGGCAACGCCTGGGAATGGACGAGCAGCGATTTTCTCCCCTTCCCGGGCTTCACGCCCGACCCCTACAAGGAGTACTCCGAGCCCTGGTTCCGCACCCGGAAGGTCCTGCGGGGGGGCTGCTGGGCCACGCGCTCGCGGCTCATCCGCGCCAACTACCGCAACTACTTCACCCCCGACCGGCGCGACGTCTTCGCCGGCTTCCGCACCTGCGCCCCCTGATAGGGGGAGGAGGCGGGCGAAGCGCCGGGTGCATGTTGCCTCTCAGAAGCCGCCTCCGCCGAATCTCTTGCCCGCATGGGGACAGCGTTCATCATGGACATCGCCCTCATCACACCCGCTCCCCGCTTCTCGCGCCGGGGGAACCGCGTCACGGCGGCGCGCTGGGCGCACATCCTGCGGGAGCTGGGCCACCGGGTCTCGATCCAGGAGGAGTACACGGGGGGCCACTGCGACCTCATGGTGGCCCTCCACGCCCAGCGGAGCCATCCATCCATGCGCCGCTACCGGGAATCCCGCCCGGATGCGCCGCTCGTCCTCACCCTGACCGGGACCGATTTGCACGGGGACATCCACGTTCACCGCGAGGCCCAGGAGTCCCTGGAGATGGCGGACTGGATCATCGTCCTGCACGGCCTGGGCGCCGAGGAGCTTCCCGGGCGCCTGCGCCCAAAGGTCCGCGTGATCGTCCAGTCCGTGAGCCTCCCTCCCCGCCTCCCCCGGCCTTCCCCGGACGGCTTCAGGGTCTGCGTGCTCGGCCATCTGCGCCCGGTGAAGGATCCCTTCCGCGCCGCGCGGGCGGCCCGGCTGCTCGGGCCGGGCTCCCGGATCCGCATCCTGCACCTGGGCGCCGCCCTCACCCCGGAGATGGAGGCCGAGGCGCGCGAGGAGGCCGCCTCCAACCCCCGCTACAAGTGGATGGGGGACTTGCCCCACTGGAAGGTTCTCCAAATCCTGGCCGGCTCGCGGCTCCACGTGCTCAGCTCGAAGATGGAAGGCGGGGCCAACGCCCTCTGCGAGGCGATCGCCTGCTCGGTGCCCACCCTCGCCTCCCGCATCCCGGGCTCGGTCGGCATCCTGGGAAGGGACTACCCCGGGTATTTCCCCCTGGAAGACACCGGGGCCCTCGCCTCGATGCTGGAGCGCGCGGAAACCGACGCCCCCTTTTACCGGGACCTGCGCGAGCGGTGCATCCGGCTCAAGCCGCTCGTGGAACCGGCCAGGGAGCGGCGGTGCTGGGAGGAGCTTCTCGGGGAGGTTTTCCCGGACCGGGCCAAAGCGGCCCGAGGGGGCACCTCGTCCCCGAAGGTACTTGCGCTGGAGAAGCCCCGCCCATAATCTAAATGGCTGAACCGACAACGCCATGCGCCTCGGCGTCAAGGGTGCGGGAGATATCCGAATGCCCACCGAGTACGCCTGGTTCCTCCCCTCGGCCAAGAACGGCGACGGCCGGAAGATCAACACCAAAGAACCCGAGCGCCCGCCCACCGTCGCCTATCTCTCCGAGGTGGCCCGGGCGGCCGAGCGCGCGGGGTTCGTGAACCTCCTCGTCCCGACCGGCACCCACTGCCTGGACGCCTGGCTCGTGGCCGCGGCCGTGGCGGAGCACACCGAGTGCATCAAGTTCTGCGTGGCCTTCCGGCCCGGGCTGACGAGCCCGGTCTTCGCCGCCCAGACCGCCAACAGCTTGGACGCCATGACGGGCGGCCGCGTGACGGTGAACGTGGTCACCGGCTCCACGCCGCTCGACCAGATGCGCTACGGCGACCACCTCCGCCACGACGAGCGCTACGAGCGCACGGACGAGTTCCTGCAGATCGTGAAGGCCCTGTGGCGCAACGAGGGCCCCGTCACCTTCCAGGGCATCCACTACGACATCCGGGACGCCTCCTTTTTCCCTCCGCAGGTCTCCCGCCCCCACCCGGCCATCTACCTGGGCGGGAGCTCCGAGGCCGGCCGCCGCGTCGGGGCCCGGCACGCCGACGTCCACATGATGTACGCGGTGGACCTGGAGACCATCGCCCAGGACGCCGCCGACATGAAGCGGCGGGCGGCCGAGTTCGGGCGGGAGAAGGACATCCGCTTCGGCATCCGCATCCACACCGTCTGCCGGGAGACGCGCGAGGAGGCCCGCCGGGCGGCCGAGGCCATGATCGAGGGGAGCGACATCTCCAACACGGGCGTCTGGGCCGACATGCGGAACCGCACCGAGAGCACGGGGCAGAAGCGGGTGAATGACCTGGCCCAGCGCGGCGGCTCGCTCTGGGTGACCGACACCCTCTGGATGGGGGTGAACACCGTCCGAGCCGGGGCGGGCGCCTCCTTGGTAGGCACGCCGGACATGATCGCCAAGGCGCTGAAGGAGTACGTCCGGGCGGGGGTCGAAACCTTCATCCTCTCGGGCTGGCCCCACATCGAGGAGGCCGAGATCTTTGGGCGCGAGGTCATGCCTCTCCTGAAGGACACCGACCCTGTCGTGCTGGAGAAACCGGCCGGGGCGGCGCCCGGGCGCCCCAGACAAAAACTCTTAATCTAATTTCGCCCGCCGTATCATTCAGAGACAAAATATTTATTTTGGTTTGTGATTCAGATCACAATTTTGCCGCCCGGCTCCGTAATTCCCGATTGTACTTTCCCTCTCGAAGTTCCATATTTTGAATTAGAGTCTCATTCCCATTTTGTTTCCCTGGAGAATGGCCGGACTCGCCATCGAGGCGTTCCGGGGATTGCCATGCGCATGACCGATCTGGACAAAATCCCCTCCGGTTTGTTGAAGAGCATTTTCATGGAGTGCGCCGACCCCCTGGGCGTCCTGGACGCCGAGGGCAAATTCATCCTGTGGAATCCCGCCGCCGAACGGCTGTTCGGCTATTCGGCCGAGGAAGTGATGGGGACCGCCCCGAGCCAGCTTTTCGTCCCCGAGGAACAGGAGAACCAATCACGGCGAGAAAGGATCGCGCGGGTGCTCGCGGGGCAGCCCGCCCGCTTCGAGGCCTTGAGGCGGCGGAAGGACGGCACCCTGATTCCCCTCGAAATCAGCCTCACCCCGATCAAGGACGAGGCCGGCAACGTCATCGCCCGCTTCTCCATCTATTGGGACATCCGGGAGCGGAAGCACGCCGAAGAGAGGCTGCAGCGCACCGCCCGGTCGCTCCGGATGCTCTCGGACTGCAACCAGGCCCTCCTGCGCGCCCGGGCCGAAGCCGAGCTGCTGGACGAGATCTGCCGGATCATCGTCGAGAAAGGGGAATATCCCCTGGCGTGGGTGGGCTACGCCGAGGACGACCCGCAGAAGACCATCCGCCCGATGGCCAGCCACGGCAAGGGCGCGGATTACCTCAAGTCGGCGCGGTTCTCCTGGGCGGATACGCTTTGGGGCCAGGGGCCGGCGGGCATCGCGATACGGACCGGACAGCCGGCGAACTTCGAGAACATCATGCGGGATTCCCGCTTCCTCCCCTGGCAGGCATTGGCCCGGGAGCGCGGCTTCCAATCCTGCATCGCATTCCCGCTGCACGCCAGCCAAGGCGTCCTGGGGGCCCTGGCGGTCTACTCCGGCAAGGCCGGAGCGTTCGACCAAAAGGAAATCGACATCCTCAACGAGAACGCGAAGGACCTGGCCTACGGAATCAACGCGCTCCGGAAGGACCGGGAGCGCGAGGACTTCCTGAAGCAGCTCACCACCTTCCACGCCATCGCCGGAAAGCTCAACGAGAGCCTGGCGCTCGACGCGGTGCTGGGGCACATCGTGCAAGCCGCCAAGGAGATACTCCAGGTCGCCCTCGCCGCCATCTTCATGGTGCAGGACGGCAAGGTGCACCTGAAGGCGGAGACGCCCGGGCAGCCGGACGAAGGCTTCCGGCCTCTGCCCATCGGCGAAGGCTTGATCGGCCGGATCGTCGGCAGGGGGGAGATGGTCCACTGCCCCCGGCTGGACGAGGACGGCCACTGGCTGAACGGCGCCTGGTCGGGGAAACGCGGGGTGAACGCCATGCTCGCCCTTCCCCTCCACGACGGGGAGCGCACGGTGGGCGTGCTCGGCCTCTTCACCCCGGAGGAGCGGAGGTACACGGGGAACGAGCTCCGGCTCATCTTCTCCTTCGTCCAGTACGCCTCCATCGCCATCCGGAACGCCGAGAGCCACTCCCGGCTCGAAAGCACCTACCGGGAGCTGGAGCGGAGCCAGAAGCTGCTCATCCGGAGCGAGAAGCTCTCCTCCATCGGCACCCTGGCGGCCGGCGCGGCCCACGAGATACTCAACCCGACGAACGTCATCAGCCTCTACGCCCAGCGGCTGCGGGAGGAGAGCGAGAAGGGCTCGCCGCTCGGCCAGGCGGCGGAGGTCATCTGCCGCAACGTGAGCCGGATCGTGAAGATCTGCGACGACCTGCGCCGCTTCTCCCGCGACGAGAAGCCGCAGTTCCATCCGTTCGATCCCGACGAAACCCTCCGCACGAGCCACCGGCTCCTCGAGCGCCAGATCGCGCTCGCCAGCATCTCCCTCGATGAAAGGATGTCCGGGACGCCCGCGTGCGTGATGGGCGACAAGCACCAGATGGAGCAGGTCTTCTTCAATCTGATCAAGAATGCCATCGAGGCCATGCCCGAGGGCGGGAGGCTCACCGTCGCTTCCCGAAAGCTGGACGAAGGAGAAGGCGGGTGGGAATGCCGGATCGCGGACACCGGCGTCGGAATTCCCCGGGAAGCGATGGACAAGATATTCGACCCCTTCTTCACGACGAAGCCCGAGGACAAGGGGACCGGCCTCGGCCTGGCCGTCTCCCACGGCATCGTCGAGGGCCACGGCGGGCAGCTCTGGGCCGAGAGCGCCCCCGGCCGGGGCACCACCTTCTTCGTCCTCCTG
Organism: Candidatus Tectomicrobia bacterium; assembly: GCA_016192135.1. Classification (NCBI taxonomy): domain Bacteria; kingdom Pseudomonadati; phylum Candidatus Tectimicrobiota; species Candidatus Tectimicrobiota bacterium. The sequence continues at coordinate 54,464 of JACPUR010000004.1, forward strand.
CCCCTGGCGGAGAAGGCTCCCCTCCCCTCGAACGGGAAGGCCTGAACCCCCGCTCCCATCCGCGCACCTCCCCCGCGTTTACGGGCGCCCTCCGTTCCCGCCATAATGGCGATCCGGGCAAGGCCTTCGTGCGCCCGTCCAGGAGATTTCCCCATGCCCATCGCGTCGGTCCTGCCCCCCGGGTCCCAGAAGTGGGTGGACCTGGCCGACCGCGTGAGCCGCGAGAAGATCGCCCCGCGGGCCGAGGCCGTGGACCGGGAGGGCCGCTTCCCCTTCGAGAACTACCGCGACCTGGCCGAGGCGGGCCTCCTCGCCCTCATGGTGCCCCGGGAGCACGGGGGCATCGGGGCGGACTCGCTGACCTACGTCACCGTCCTCTCCCGGATCGCCCGGGGCTGCGCCTCGACCGGGCTCACCTTCAACATGCACAGCGCCATCGTGGACTTCATGAAGCAGCTCGCCTCCCCCGAGCAGCAGGCGCGCTACTTCGGCGAGGTACGGGAGAAGGGGGCCATCTTCTCCTCCATCACGAGCGAGCCGGGCTCCTCCTTCCGGGACAAGTTCGCCGTGCGCACCTCCATCCGCCGGGACGGCGCGGGCTACCGCCTCGCCGGCAAGAAGCACTTCTGCTCCCTCTCGACGGGCGCCGCCTACTACTTCACCTGGAGCCTGCTGGACGGGGCCCGCGGCCTCCCGGACGGCCTGCTGAACGTGATGGTGCCCTCGGACCGCGAGGGCATCGAGATCCTCGACGACTGGGACACCATCGGCATGCGGGGGACGGCCTCGAACTCCATCCACTTCCACGACGTGCGGGTGGAGCCCGAGGAGGTGATCGGGGCGCCCGGCAGCATCCTGGGCAAGGACATGAGCATCTGGTCGCTCGGCTACACCGCGGTCTACATCGGCATCGCCGAGGCGGCCTACGAGTTCTGCGTGGACTACGCGAAGAAGACCAGGTTCCAGGGCATGGACAAGACCCTCGCCCACGTGGAGCGCGTCCAGCGCCAGATCGGGGAGATGTCCATGCTCCTGGAGAACGCCCGCCGCGCGGCCGAGAAGCTCGGCGCCCTCCGGGGCAACCTGGGGAAGCAGGAACTCACCTTCATCCTGAACCAGGCCAAGTACCTGGCCACCGAGGCCGCCAAGGAGCTGGCCGAGCAGGGCATCCGCCTCTGCGGGGGGCGCGGGCTTTCGCGCTCTCTCCCCATCGAGCGCCACCTGCGGGACGCCCTGGCGGGCGTCGTCATGCCCCCCGCCAACGACCGGTGCCTGGAGACGGTGGGCAAGATCGCGCTGGGATTGGAAGCCAAGACGCTGGAGTTTCAGTAGGCCCTATCCCTCCACCCCGCCCGCGCCCTTCAAGAGATCGCTGCACCGGACGGCAATTTCGCTGCGCTCCATTGCCGCCGGTGAGCTTTGCCGTTAGGCAGTGACCGAATCTATTCACACCCGTAAGGAGATTTTCTGCATTGGATATTCCACGGATCTTCAACATCACCGAAAGTGCTCACCGCATCCATAACCCGTTCACACCCGAAAAGCTCGCCACTCTCGGCGCGGCGCTGCGTCTGGAAACGGGGACCCGAGTGCTCGACCTCGGCAGCGGTTCGGGGGAGATGCTGTGCACTTGGGCACGCGATTACGGAGTCATCGGCACCGGCATCGACATGAGCCAGTTGTTCACCGAGCAAGCGAAACTCCGCGCTGAAAAACTCGGTGTCGCCGATCAAGTCAAGTTCATCCATGGCGATGCTGCCGGCTTCGTCTCTGACGAGAAGGCCGGTGTGGCAGCCTGTCTCGGTGCCACGTGGATCGCTGGGGGAGTCGTCGGCACCATCGAGCTTTTGGCGCAGAGCCTCCGCCCCGGAGGGATCATCCTCATCGGCGAGCCCTACTGGCGGCAGTTACCGCCGACGGAAGATGTTGCCAGGGGGTGTCTTGCCGGCTCAATCTCCGACTTTCTCCTGCTTCCAGAACTTCTCGCGTCTTTCGGCCACCTCGGCTACGACGTCGTGGAAATGGTTTTGGCAGACCAAGACAGCTGGGACAGATACGAGGCGGCCAAGTGGCTCACCATGCGCCGATGGCTTGAAGCCAATCCCGACGACGAGTTCGCGAAAGATGTTCGAGCCAAACTAACCTCGGAACCCGAGCGCTACGCCGCTTACACGCGTGAATACCTGGGCTGGGGCGTGTTCGCGCTGATGACGCGGTGATGAGGGGATTACCGGGCGACTCAGAAAGTGGGGAAAATCCAATCATGCCTAACAACTCATTCAAGCCGACGCCGCTTCGCGGCGCGGCTTAATTCAGGCGTTAGGCTGATTTATTTACTCTATGGACGTTTTCAGCTTTTTGAAATTGCGCCTGGATTTTACAAAGCAACTTCACGAACGATCGTGCGCTCCGTTCCCCAAGCCCTCCCCGCCAGCTTACTGGCTGTATGAGAGGAAGGCTAGTTGTTCATATAGCTCTTTCCTGATCCCGCTGCCTGAAATCAACCGGAGCTGCCCGCCCCCCTAACCCTCCACCCCGCCCGCCCCTTTCAGCAGCTCCAGCACCGCCTCCCCGCCGATGTTGAACAGCGCGTCCACGAGGGCGAGGTTGGGCTCGAAGCCGGGGCGGCCCTGGTCGTAGCGCGGGTGGCGGAAGTCCTGGAAGACCACCTCGATCCCGGCCTCCTCGAAGGGCTTGCGCTCCAGGTAGTCCCTTCCGGCCACGCCGGAGAGGTAGGAGGTGGCGCCCGCCTTCTTGCAGATGTCGAGGAGGAGGGTAGTGGCCTTGCCCTCGGGGGCGAGGGTGGAGGCCAGGACCACGCGCTTCTCCTTCAGGCCGAGGGCTTCGAGGAAGTAGGCGAGCATCCGGGCGAGGAAGGGGGTCAAGTCCTCGCCGGAGGCGACGAGGAGGCGCTCGATGTCCCCGGCGTAGCGGGGGTAGTGGGGGCGCTTCACGTAGGAGAGGGCGAGGGTGCGCAGGTGCTTGGACTTCCAGGAGGCGGCCGGGTTGATGCGCATCTCCTGGAGGCTGCTGTGGGTGTGGCCCTTCATCAGGACGGGCACGGTGAGCCACTGGACGCCCTGGGGGGTCCAGACGCGGTTGCGGTTCACGAAGCCGTTCTTCTCCATCTGGACCGTGTCCAGGAGGACGAAGAGGTCGGCCTGGAGGATCTTGTGGAAGTAGCCCAGCCAGGGCAGGTAGGCCGGCTGGTGGATGGCGACCATCATGGGCGGCGCTCTCCCTCGCGCGAAAGTGGGCCCGAATCCCCCCCGCTTCCCGGGAGTTTAGCGCGATTTTCGCCCCGGATCGGGGGAAAAACCAGCCGAAATCGAGGGCAAAATCCCTGCTTTTTCGCCCGGCGCCCCGGGAAGGGGGAAAGGGCGTCCCCCGGGAGGGGGCATTTGGGGTAAAATGGCCCCCGCCGCTTTCGTTAAATTGCCCTTTTCCCCGATGGATTGGGACGGACACGAGGGAGGCATCCGATTTTCCGTGGACCGAGAAGCCTTTCTCCGGGCCCTATTGCCCCAGCTGAATTCCCTCTACAGCTTCTCCCGTTGGCTCACCCATGACGGCGATGAGGCCGAGGATATCGTTCACGACGCACTTTCCCGCGTATTTTTGAACGGAAACTGCAATTTAGAGGGAGGAGAAATCCGAACTTATTTGTTTACAATCATTAGGAGGACCTACATCAACCGGCTGAGGCGGGGCCGGTACGAGGCGACTTCCGCCGGCTACCCCGAGGACGAATCCACACTCTCCGCCCCGTCGGAGAAGGGCGGGTTCTCGGAGCTGCCGCCCGAGCTTCTCCGGCAGGACCTGAACGAGGCGCTCGCGGGCCTCCATCCGGACAGCCGGAGCGTCGTGATCCTGGCGGACGTGGAAGGGTTTTCGGTCGACGAGATCGCCCAGGTGATGAACATTCCGGCCGGGACGGTGAAAAGCAAGCTGTGGCGGGCGCACCAGGCGCTCCGCAAGAAACTGAAGGTTTACCAGGAGCCGAAGGGAAAATGAGACCGCAGGGACCGGGCGAAGGGCAGGCGGAGGGCATTTCCCGCGACGTGGAAATGAGCGGGCTTGTCCAGAAGTACGCCGAGCGCCACCGTGCTCCGGAGCGGCTGGTGGAGCATTTCTACCGGCTCGCCGAGGTGGAGCGGCGGGAGAACCGCTGGCTCACCCGGCGCTTCTGGCAGGCCAGCCTGGGGGGCGCTCTGGCCGCCTCGCTGACGCTCGCGGCCGGCCTCGGCGGCTACGCCTGGCTCTCCGACCGGGACTCCCCGGACCCCTACGACATCGTCGCCCAGGAGGCGAGGAATCTCTCCCGCCTGGGTGACGCCCTTCCGGCGGCCATCCGGGAGCGCCAGAAGGGCCGGCTGGACAAGCTCTTCTTCTCCTTCAACAAGGACTTCCGTTACCAGCAGAAAGTGGCCGTGACCGGGGAGAGCGAATTCGTCCTCGAGGGCGCCACGCTGCGCGAGGTGGACGGCAAGAAGATCGCCCGCTTGGCCTACCGGACGGGGGACGTCCGCCTCTTCCTCACCGTGGTCCCCATGGAGCAGAACGCGGAGTGGCCCCACGTCCTGCGCAAGGAGGGCTGGGTGCTGCTGAACGAGGAGTCCCCGCGGACCTTCGTGTGGCGCCACGGGCCGTTCATCTACGCCCTCGTGGGGGATCTGACCCTCGAGCGGTTCAAGGAGTTTTCCGCGGCCGTGGTGCAGAGGGCCGGCGTGGAGGGAAGGTGACATAAGGCGCTGCGAAGGCCATCGGCCCGGCGGACCCTATCCGCCGGGCTTTTTTTTTGCCCGCCCGTCCTGCCTTGACAGGCTCCCTCCGGCGGCTTACAGGATCGGCCAGGCCGCTATTCGGAATCACGTTTCACTTTCTAGAATATAAGCCGCCGGCGCTGGCGGGTGCCTGCGCTTGCGTGAGGGAGCCGGGGGGTCCGATATGCCGGTCCAGTTCCATTGGGCGCTGTGCTCCTTCAACGCCGGCGACGGCCATCACGCCAACCCGAAGGTCCCCGAGCGCCCCGCCACCCTGGACTATCTGACGCGCGTCGCCCGGGCCGCGGAGGACGCCGGCTGCGTCAACATCCTCGTCCCCACGGGCACCCACTGCGTGGACGCTTGGCAGACGGCCGCCGCCCTCGCCACCCGCACCCGCAAGATCAAGTTCCTCGTCGCCTTCCGCCCCGGCCTGGTGGGGCCGGTCCTGGCCGCCCAGCAGGCGAACACGCTGGACTACCTCACCGGCGGCCGCCTCTCCCTCAACGTCGTCTCGGGCGCCAACTCGGCCGACCTCCGGCGCTACGGCTACCACGCCGCCCACGACGAGCGCTACGACTGCACGGAGGAGTTCCTCGAGGTGGTCATGCGCATCTGGGAGGAGAAGGGCCCCGTCACCCACGAGGGGAGGTTCTTCAAGATCGAGGGCGCCCACGTCTGGCCGCCCCGCCACACGAAGCCGCACCCGGACATCTTCCTGGCCGGGAGCTCCGAGAGCGCCAAGCGGGTGGCCGCCCGCTTCGGGGACGTGCACGTCTTCTTCGCCTACGAGCCCGAGACCGTGGCCAAGGACGTCGAGGAGGTCTCCCGGCTCGCGGCGGAGCAGCCCCGCGCCCGGCCCCTGGAGTTCGGGGTGCGGCACTGCATCTGCGTGCGCGAGACGAAGGAGGAGGCCCGCCGGGCCGCCGAGCGCATGATCGAGGGCAGCGACCTGGGCAACACCGCCACCTGGGCCGATTCCGTCCGCATGACCGAGTCCACCAGCCAGCGGCGCATCAACGAGATGGCGTCGCGGAACCCCTCCTACTGGCTCACCGAGACCATCTGGATGGGCATCAACAAGGTGCGCGGCGGAGGCGCCACGATGTTCGTCGGCACGCCGGACATGGTGGCCGGCCAGATCCGCGCCTACGTGCACGCCGGGGTCGCCCACTTCATCATGCACGGCTACCCCTACCTGGAGGAGGCCGGGATATTCGGCCGGGAGGTCCTCCCGCTGCTGCGGGACCTCGATCCGGTCATCCTGCCGGAGCCCCCCGCCCCGGCGGAGCCGGGGGCGGCCGGGGCCGCGGCCCGCCAGGCCTGACGCCCGGCGGCCGTTCTTGCCGGGCCCGTCTTAAGGCCCGCCTCGCGGCGGGCGCGCTCATTCGTCTTTTTTCAACCGGGAGAAGGTCCGAATGTCCAGGAAGCTGACCCGCCGCCGCGACAGCCAGCAGTGGATCCTCGACTACGTCGCCAAGAGCTCGGGCATGGTCCAGAACTTCGAGGACGAGAAGTTCGAGCTGCCGCGCGGCGTCAAGAACTACAAGATGATCGGCAAGTTCCAGGGCGCGGACGCCGCCCACAAGGAGGCCGTGGCCCGGGCCGCCGAGGAGGCGGGGCACAAGGAGACGGCGCTCGAGGCCTACGTCCAGGCGGCCGAGTCCTACCGCAAGGGCCAGCACGTCATCTACGAGGACGACCACCCGCAGAAGCTCAAGCTCCACGCGGGCCTCATCCGCTGCTACGACAAGGCCGCCTCACTCGCCCCCTACCCCATCGAGCGGATCGAGGTGCCCTTCGAGGGCAAGCAGATCCAGATCCTGCTCCACCTGCTGCCGGACCGGCGCAAGGCCCCCTGCGTGCTCTACATCCCGGGGATGGACCAGACCAAGGAGTTCTACCCCTACATCCTCCAGAACGATTTCCATCGCCGGGGGATGCACGCCTGCGCCATGGACGGCCCCGGCCAGGGAATGTCGAACATCCGCAAGATCCGCGTGACGGACGACAACTACGAGCGCGCGGCCCAGGCCGTGGTCAACTACCTGGCCTCGCGCCCCGAGATCGATGGGGACAGGATCGGGGCCTTCGGCATCAGCTTCGGCTCCTTCTGGGCGCCCCGCCTCGCCGCCCTGGAGCCCAGGCTCAAGGCCTGCGCCGCGGCCAGCGCGATGCTCTCCGGGACCCGGCACATCTTCGAGGAGACCTCCCCCCGCTTCAAGCAGATATTCATGTACATGGCGGGCGTCTCGGACGAGGAAGCCTTCGACCGGATGGTCGAGAAGATGACCCTCGACGGACACGCGGAGCGAATCCGCTGCCCGGTCCTGCTCGGGACGGGGGAGTTCGATCCGCTCAGCCCGGTGGAGGGGGCGCTCGCCCTCTTCGGGAGGCTGAACTGCCCGAAGGAGCTGTGGATCCTCGAGAACGAGTTCCACCGGGTCTGGGGCATGAAGGGCCTGGGCGGCCTGGACCTCAATCCCTTCGCGGCGGACTGGCTCCGGGAGGCGCTAAACGGGAACATCCGCCCCGGGCACAAGGAGATCGTGTACGTCCGTCAGGGCTCGGGCGCGGGGCCCTACAAGGGCGACCTTCCGGAGGACTACCCGGGCAGGTGGTGAGCCGCCGCCCCTTCGTGCACCGTGGCGCCGAGGCGCCGGGAGATGGCGCGGGCGGTTTCGGTGACGGCCTTCGCGTGCTCCTGCCAGGCCTGCTTGTGCATCCGCGCCGCGGGGGTGGAGGTGCTGACCGCGCCGACCACGGCGCCCGCCGCGTTGAAGATGGGAGCCCCCACGCCGTTGACCCCCTCGCGGAACTCCCCCCGGTTCAGCGCGTAGCCCTGCTCCCGGGCCTTCTCGCACTCGCGCCGCAAGCGGTCCGGGTCGGTGACGGTCTGGGAGGTGTAGGGGCGCAGGCCCTGGGCAATCACTTTTTCGATGCGCTCCGGATGGTGGGCGAGCATCACCTTCCCGCTGGAGACGCAGTAGGCGGGGGCCGTCCCGCCCACGTGGGTGCGGGCGACGATGGCGTGATGGCTCTCGATTATGTCCAGGTAGGTGATGTGGGTGTCCTCCAGGACGGTCAGGACGACGCTCTCGTTGATGCGGTCGCGCAGGGATTCCATCAAGGGGAGGGCGGCCTTGCGCAGGCCCAGGTCCTCGACGGCCTTGCAACCCAGCTCGAAGAGCCGGAAGCCCAGGAAGAACCGGCCGTTCTCGGGGTCCCGGCGCACCATGCCGAGCGACTCCATCGTGGACATGAAGCGCGAGACCGTGCTCTTGGGCATCCTCAGGAGGCGGGCGAATTCGTTCACCCCGATCGGAGCCTTCGACTCCATGAGGATGTCGAGGATACGGGCCGTCTTCTGCAGCGATTGATTCATCCCGCGCTCCGGCGGAATCCCGTCCTGCTATCCAAATGATCCGGCGGGTTCCGCTCCGACAGGTTCCCAGGGGTTTTTGACTTGACAGGCTTCCAGCCCGAGCCCATAAATTATCTATACCACATTTCAAAACATAGTTTCAATATATAGAACGAAGTAGATTTGGGAGTGGCAAATCATACAGGTGCATCCTAAATTTTGTATGCACCTCATGAAACCTAGTTCCAAATAATGAAACCAAGGGGGACCACCGCTTATGAGACTCCTCAACAAGATTGCGTTCATCACCGGCGGGGGCCGTGGAATCGGGCGCGAGATCGCCCTGGCGTTCGCCCGGGAGGGGGCCGACGTCGCCGTGGCGGCCCGCACGGCCTCCGAGGTTGAGAGCGTGGCGAAGGAAGTTCAGGGGCTGGGCCGCCGGAGCCTGGCCGTGCGGCTCGACCTGACGAACCGGGCCAACATCCGCCAAGCGGCGAAGACCGTTCTGGAGCACTTCGGCCGGGTGGACATCCTGGTCAACAACGCCGGGGTGCTGAGCAAGGGGCCGGCCGCCACGCTCGACGAGAAGACGTGGGACACCACGCTGGCGATCAACCTGACGGGCATATTCCTCGTCACCCAGGCGTTCCTGGGCCAGATGCTGGAGAGGGGGAAGGGCCGCATCATCAACATCAACTCGAGCTCGGGGAAGATCGGCCTCCCCTACCGCAGCGCATACGCCGCCTCCAAGCACGGGGCCCTCGGCTTCATGCGGTCGCTCGCCAGCGAGGTGGCCGACAAGGGCATCACCGTGAACGCCATCTGCCCGGGCCTGGTGGACACCCAGATGTGGGACACGAGCGTCGAGAACTTCGCCGCCGAGATGGGGAAGACGCCCGAGGAGGCGAGGGAGATGTTCCGCCAGCGCATCCCCGTCAAGCGCTTCACCGAGGCCTGGGAGCTCGCGCCATTGGCCGTGTATCTGGCGTCCGACGACTCCATCTCCCTGACGGGCCAGGCCATCCAGCTGGACGGCGGGTTCCTGCAATCCTGAGCGCGCCGCGGGAGCATTGAGAGGCCATTCCTTCCCCCCCCGGGGCTCTTTCATCCGTTCTTGATCTGGAGGTCACACATGGCGCCAAAGCATGAGTCCGATCGGTGGGCGGTCAGCCCATACAACTTCGCCGACTCCATCCGCGCGGACATGAACCTTCCCAAGAAGGTCACGATCTGCGACCTCACCCTGCGGGAGGGGAGGCAGTACGAGGGGGTCAACCTGCGCAAGGAGGAGGTCATCCTCGTCGCGCAGAAGCTGGCCGAGGCGGGGGTCCCGATGGTGCAGATGCACCACGACGACCCCGAGGAGGTGAAGGAGGTCAAGGCGCTGAAGGCGCCGTTCAAGGTCGAGGTGCTCGTCCACCCGACCGCGACCCTCAACCCCGAGACCTGCCGCCACGAGGTGGACAACTGCATCGAGTGCCGGGCGGACATCATCTGCATGGCGTTCGCCGTCTCCGACTACAACTTCGGCCTCTATGAGTCCATGGGCAAGATGAAGATCAGCCGCGAGGAGGCCCTGGCCAAGGCCTGCGAGGCCGTGCGCTACGCGAAGAGCCAGGGCGCGACCGTCTGCTGCCTGCTCATGGATTTCTCGCGCCTGGAGCTGAAGCGCCTGCTGAACATCGCCCGCTCCCTGGCGGACGCGGGGGCGGACATCATCCGGCTCGACGATATCTGCGCACCCATCATCCCCGCGGTGTACAAGCACCACGTCCGCGAGGTGAAGAAGGTCATCCCCAACACCCTGGTCGCCGTCCACTCCCACAACGACTTCGGCCTGGGCACGGCCGCCCTCTTCGCCTCGCTCGAGGGCGGGGCCGACATCATCGACGCCGGCGTGAACAGCCTGGGCGAGCGCGCCGGGATCCCCAACCTGGCCGAGGTGGCGGCCATCGCCGAAATCCTCTACGGTTTGGACACGGGTATACGCCTGGAGAAGATGTGCGAGCTTTCCAGCCTGGTGTCCGATCTCTGGAATGTTCCCGTGTATTCCCATTTACCGGGCGTGGGGGAACGCTCCTTCTCCCACGCGGCCGAGGTCCACTACGTGCTGCCCGAGGGCGACCGCTGGTCGTTCAACGCCTGGGCGCCGGAGACGGTCGGGAACAAGAGCCGCATCCTGTGGTGCCTGTATTCGGGCCCCTTCGCCGTCCGCCGGAAGGCGAAGGAGATGGGCATCAAATTGACCGAGAAGCAGGCCATGGAAATGCTGGAGAAGATCCGGGAGCAGGTCCGGTGGCGCAAGCGGACCGTGACGGATCAGGAGTTCGCGAAGTTCGCCCGCGCGCTGGGCGCATGATCTCCCGGCCGTGAAGGCCCCGGCCCGGAACCCCAAGAAAGGAGATCGGCCATGCGCAATGAACGCACGCGGGCGGCTTTGGGTCTGGTCCTGATCTTCGTGCTTGCGGGCGCCCTGCCCTCCGCCCCGGAAGCCGCCCCCAAGACCATGATCCTCGGAACGGCCCCGGCCGGGACATCGTCCTTCCCCTACATGGTGGGCGTCGCGACCATCATCAACAAGGCCCACCCCGGCGAGTTCGCCCTCTCCCCGCAGGAGACGGGCGGATCGGTGACCAACATCCGGCTTCTGGACGCGGGGAAAATCCATCTGACGGGATTCTCCGGCATGGTGGCGGCGGACGCCCTCGCGGGCAAGCCCCCATTCAAGCAGAAGTACAACGTCCGAGCCCTTTTCAGCATGTACAAGCAGCCCTATTTCTGGTTCGGGCGCGGGGCTTCCGGCATCACCTCGTGGGACCGGATCCAGGGCAAGAAGATAGCCGTCGGAACCCCCGGAGGCGGCACCCGCCTGGTCGGGGACTTGGTGGTCGAGGCGAAGGGACTGAAGGGCAAGGCGCGGATCCTCTATCTCCAGCCCAGCGCCATGATCGACAGCCTGCGGGACGGGAACCTCGACGCGGGATTCGGCCAGATCGCGGGCAATTCCCCGGTGCCTTGGGTCCAGGAGGTCATGGCGTCCCTGAACGTGAATTTCTTCGGCTTGGATGAACCCACCATCGCCGCGCTCATCAAAGCGAAGCCCGGCCTGATCCGTTTGGAGGTGCCGGCCAATCTCCTCAAGGGAAGCCCGGGATTCGCGACGGTCGGCGACCCCCTCATCGCGGGCGTCTCCGCCGGGATGGACGAGCGGACGGCCTTCTTGCTCACCCAGACGGTTCAGGAAAATCTCGCGGCTCTGGCCAGCTACTCGCCGGCGGCCAAGGGCGCCAAGCCCGAGGATGCGCTCAAGGGCATTCCCTCCAGCGTGCCCTTGCACCCCGGCGCGACCCGCTATTACAAGGAAAAGGGCCTCATGAAGTAAAGGCATCCCCCGGGGAGAGAAGCCGATCGCCGGCGGCGAAGGACGCGGCGAGAGCGAAGGCCCATTACACGAGGGTTCGGGCCGGGGGAAATGGGGATTGGGTGCCCCCGGTGAGACGAGGGGGTTTAAACCATGGTGTCCGCTGAGGGAGAAAAGCCATGATGACCGAGCATGTCCGGACGGCTTTGGGTCTGATTCTGACTTGCCTGTTGGTGGGCGCCCTGCCCTCCGCGCCGGACGCCGCCCCCAAGAGCATGGTGCTCGGGACGGCCCCGGTGGGGACGGCGTCCTTCCCGTACATGGTGGGCGTCGCCACCATCATCAACAAGGCTCATCCGAACGACTTCGCCCTCGCGCCCCAGGAGACGGGCGGCACGGTGGCCAACATCCGGCTCGTGGACGCGGGGAGAATCCACCTGACGGGCTTCTCCGGCATGGTGGTGGCGGACGCCCTCGAGGGCAAGGCCCCCTTCAAGGAGAAGGCCAAAGTCCAGGCCCTCTTCAGCATGTACGGGCAGCATTTCCTCTGGTTCGCCCGGAAGGCCTCGGGCGTCACCTCGTGGGACCAGATCGCCGGCAAGAAGATGGCGGTCGGCACCCCCGCGGGCTCCACCCGCGTGGGCGGCGACCTCGTGGTCGCCGCGAAGGGCCTGAAGGGAAAGGCGCAGCTCCTCTACCTCCAGCCCAGCGCCATGATCGACAGCCTGCGGGACGGGAACATCGACGCGGGCTTCGGCCTGGCCACGGGCAGCTCCCTCGCCCCCTGGGTCCAGGAGGTCATGTCCACCCTGGACGTGAACTTCTTCGGCCTCGACGAGCCCACCATCACCAAGCTCGTCCAGCGGCCCGGCCTGGACCGCTACGTGATTCCGGCCGGCCTCCTCAAGGGGAGCCCGGGCTTCCCCACCATGAGCGAGTACCTGATCGCGGGCGTCTCCGCCAAGATGGACGAAAAGACAGCCTACATGTTCACCAAGACGATCCAGGAGAATCTCGCGGAGTTAGGCAAGTATTCGACGGCGGCCAAGGGCGTCAAGCCCGAGGACGCCTTGAAGGGCCTTCCCCCAAAGCTGGCCTTCCATCCCGGGGCGATCCGCTACTACAAGGAAAAGGGCCTCATGAAGTAAGTCTGGCCTTGACGGCCGCCGCCGGCCAAGCCGGCGGCGGCCGGGGGCCAGGCGCCCTCCCCCTCCAGAGATAGGACCGTCAGCATGGGTATCCCGCTGTTAGGAGGCAACAGGATCGCGTGGGCGGCGTCCGTGGTCGCGGTATGCATGGCCGTCTACCACCTCTTCAGCACCCAGATCGTCCTCTTCTCCCACATCCCGTTCCTTAACATCCACCTGGCCTTCGGCCTGAGCGTCGTGTTCCTCCAGGCCGCCCAGCGGGAAGAAAGAACCCGCTACCTGTTCCTGCTGGCCCTGGCCCTCGGCCTCCTGGCGGTGGCCTACATCCACATCGAGGCCGACGCCCTCGTGGACCGGGAGGGCTTCCCCACCTCGGTGGACACGGCGATCGGCCTCGTGATCATCGTGCTGGTGCTGGCCGCCTCCCACCTGGCCTTCGGGCCCGTCTTCCCCATCATGGCGCTGATCGGGATCGGGTACGCCTTCGCCGGCCCCTGGCTCCCCGGCGCCTTCTTCCACGGAGGTATCGAGCCGGTCCGCCTGATCGCCATGCTCACGACCGACCTCTCGGGCATCTACGGGACCCTCCTTTTCATTTCGGCCACCTACATGGTCGTCTTTCTCGTGTTCGGGAGCTTCATCGAGAACTCGGGCGTGGCCAAGTTCTTCATCGACCTACCGCTCGCCCTCTTCCGCGGGAAAAAAGCGGGCGGGGGATACGCCGCCGTCATGGCCAGCGCCATGATGGGGATGGGGTCGGGCAGCCCCGTCGCCAACGTGGTGACGACGGGCACCTTCACCATCCCGCTGATGAAGCGCCAGGGGTTCCATCCCCATGTCGCGGGGGCGATCGAGGCGGCGGCCTCGACGGGCGGCCAGATCATGCCGCCGGTCATGGGGGCGGTGGCCTTCGTGATGGCCGAGTTCACCTCGACCCCCTACGTCAAGATCATGGGCTATGCCGCCATCCCGGCCATCCTCTATTTCTGGACGGTGGGGCTGAGCGTGCACTTCCGGGCGCACTACCGGGACCTCAAGGCCATCCCGGTCGAGGAGCTCCCCCGGCTGCGCGATATCATGGGCGGCTGGAAGTATTTCCTCCCCATCGCCGCCCTCGTGTTCATCATGGTGTTGGGCTACACGCCCTACCTCGCGGCCTTCTGGGCGGCGTTGCTCCTGGCCGCGATGCTGGGTCTCGAGAAGTCCGAGGCGGGCTACACCGCCACCCTCCTGCGCTGCCTCGACAACGGCGGGAGGCGGGCGGCGGAGTTCGCCGCCGGGATGGCCTGCATCGCCATCTTCGTCAAGATCATCATGGCGACGGGCGTCGGCCTCAAGCTGCCTCTGCTGGTGGCCGAGTACTCCCAGGGGAACCTTCTCCTCGCCTACGTCATGACCGCCATCGCCTCGGCTATCCTGGGGATGGGGGTTCCGACCGTGCCCGCCTACATCGTGGTGGCGGTCATCGTGGTGCCCGCCCTCATGAAGCTGGGGGCACAGGAGCTCCCGGCCCACTTCTTCGTCCTCTACTACTCCATCCTCTCGGCCCTCACCCCGCCCGTGGCGCTCGCCGCCCTGGCGGGGGCCAAGCTGGCGGGGGCCAACTACTGGAAAACGGCGTGGGAGTCCATGCGCTACGGGTACGTCGCGTTCTTCGTCCCCTTCCTCTTCGCCTACAACCCCGCGCTGATGGGCCTGGGCACGCCCTATGAGATTTTCCTCGCGGCGGCGGGTGCCTTTTTCGCCACGACGGCGGCGGCGGCCTGCCTGCAGGGCTACTTCATCAAGCGCGCCACCCTGCCCGACCGGCTGCTGTTCCTCGCCTCGGCCGTCTTTTTCACGGCCGATGTGGTGACTCCGACGCCCACACCCTTCTTCATCGGCCTCGTCCTGCTCGGCGCGGCGATCATCAAGCAGATCGCCTGGCCCGCCGGGTTGTTCCAAGCCAAGGGGGCCGGCGCGGCGCCGGCGAACCCGCCCCGGCAATAACGTACACCGCACCGCGCTTCCCAACGGAGGGAAAGGGAAAACAGATGCCTGGGCACCCGGTCAACAGCAAGCTCGAAGCCATCACCGGCTCTTGGCGGATCTCGCAGCACTGCTTCTCGGACGAGATCCGCTCCAAGATGACCATCTCGCCCAACCTCAAGCTCTGCGACATCACGCTGCGCGAGGGGCGCCAGCTCCCCGGCGTCTCCCTGCGCCGCGACGAGGTGCTGCTCATCGCCGACAAGCTGGTCGAGGCGGGCGTCGGCATGCTCCAGATGCACCACGACGACCCCCAGGAGATGGAGGAGGTCAAGAAGCGCCACCCCAGGGTGACCATCGAGGCCCTGGTCCATCCCACCGCCGTCCTGAACCCCGAGATGGCCAAGGTGGAGGTGGACCTGAACGTGGACCACGGCGCGGACTACACCACCCTGTGCTTCTCCTTCTCCGAGCACCAGATGTGCCTCTTCGAGTCCATGGCGGGCGCCCGCATCACCATCGAGGAGGCCATCGAGCGCGCCATGGGCTCGGTCGCCTACGCCCGGAAGAGATCGGGGAAGGACAAGAAGGTGGGCTGCCTCATCCAGGACTGTACCCGCATCCCCATCCAGCGCCTCGCCGAGGTCTGCAAGAAGCTGGTGGACGCGGGCGCCGACATGATCAAGCTCGACGACATCAACGGCATGGCCATCACCCCCGTCTACACCCACGTGGTGCGCGAGATGAAGCGCCTGCTGCCGGGCACCGAGATCGGCCTGCACACCCACAACGACATCGGGCTGGCCACGGCGGCCATCTACGCCGGCGTGGAAGGAGGCGCCGACCTCATCGACGCCTGCGTGAACGGCCTGGGCGAGCGCGCCCACATCGCGCCCCTGGCCGAGATCGCCTCGGTCATCCAGATCTACTACGGCGTCGACCTGGGGATTAAGCTCGACAAGATGACGGAGCTCTCCCGCCTCGTCTCCGACGTCATGAAGTGGCCCATGACCGACACCCTGCCCTTCGTCGGGAAGACGGCCTTCTCCCACCTCGTCGAGGTCCACTACTGTGTGCCCGAGGGCGAGGAGGGCTTCTGGTCCTACCTCTGCATGAAGCCCCACATGTTCGGGAACGCTCAGCACAACCTGCTGGGCCACTACTCCGGCCCCTGGGCCGTGCGCACCAAGGCGAAGGAGCTGGGCCTGAGGATCACCCCGGGCAAGGAGCCGGCGGTGGTGCAGAGGGTCCGCTCGGAGATCCGCTGGCGCAAGCGCCAGCTCACCAACGAGGAGTTTTGCAGGATCGTCAGCGAGGCGGGCCGCTAGGCCGCCTCGCCACGGGAGAGAGAGATGCCCCGGCTGCCCATGATCAAGGACGAGGAAGCCTCCGAGGAGGTCCGCCGGGCGTTCGACGGCGCCCGGGAGCTCCTCGGGTTCGTGTCGAACTCCACGCGCACCGTCGCCCACAGCCCCTGGGCGGTGAAGTGGCTCATCCCCTTCACCACCGCCATCCAGCGCGAGAGCGGCGGCAAGCTGGACGCCAAGACGAAGGAGCTGGCCATCATCCGCACCTCCGCCGTCAACACCTGCGACTTCTGACTCGGGCACAATCGCCGGCTTGGTCAAGTCAGCGGGCTGACGGAGGAGGAGGTGAAGGCGGCGGAGGGGGATTTCGAGAGCTCACCCGTCCTCTCGCCGAGGCAGAAGTGCGTGGTGCGCTGGGCCGAGCTCGTCACCCGGAACGAGGCCAAGCGCGACCGCAAGTGCTGGGAGGAGCTCAAGACCTATTTCGACAGCCAGGAGATCATCGAGCTGACCATGGTCGTCTGCCACTTCAACCTGATGAACCGGCTGAACGACACGCTCCAGCTCGACCTCGAGACGCCGCCGCCGGGCATGCGCTCGACCAAGGTCTCGCCCGAGAAGCTCAGGAAGTACGCGCGGGACGTCCTGGCGCGTTGAGCCGTACGCGCGCATCACCATCTGACGAGGAGAAGCCATGAAGCTGCAAGGAAAAGTCGCCTTCATCACGGGTGCCTCGGGCGGAATCGGGGGGGCCGTCGCCCGGCTCTACGCCCAGGAAGGCGCGGACGTCGCGCTGGCCGCGCGCACGGTCGAGAAGATGGAGAAGGTGGCCGCCGACGTGCGGAAGCTGGGCCGCAAGGCCGTGGTCTGCCGCTGCGACGTACTGAAGGACGACGACATCATCCAGGCCATCCGCGCCACGGTGAAGGAGCTGGGGCCGATCGGCATCCTGGTGAACAACGCCGGCATCGTCAGCTTCGAGCCCGTCCATAAGCTCCCGGACGAGGTGTGGAACCGCACCATGCAGATCAACGCCAAGGCACCCTTCACCGCCATCCGCGAGGTACTGCCCTCGATGATGGAGCGCAAGTGGGGCCGCATCATCAACGTGGCCTCCGTCTCGGGGAAGATCGGCCTCCCCTTCCGCAGCGCCTACGCGGCCTCGAAGCACGCCGTGATCGGCCTCACGAAGTCGCTCTCGGCCGAGGTGGCGCCGCTCGGCATCACCGCCAACTGCATCTGCCCCACCTTCGTGGCGACCGAGATGTTCACCGAGAGCATCCAGAAGTGGGCCGACGAGACGGGCAAGACCTACGCGCAGCAGGAGGAGGAGCTGCGCCAGCGCGTCCCCATGAAGCGCTTCATCGACCCGGGAGAGGTCGCCCCGCTGGCCCTCCTCCTCGCCTCGGACGGGGCGGCGGGCATCACCGGCCAGTCCATCAACGTGGACGGCGGCTTCGTCCAGTCCTGAGCCGGAAAGGACCACATCATGCGTCTCAAGGGCCGGGTGGCCATGGTCACGGGCGCGGCGAGGGGCATCGGGGAGGCCGTCGTCAGGCTCTTCGCGAAGGAAGGCGCCTCCGTCATCGCCTGCGATCAAAGGAAGGATCTGCTGGAGGCGCTCTGCGCCGAGGTGGCAAAGGAAGGCCACGCGGCCCGGGCCGAGATCCTGGACGTCTCGAAGGGCGCCGAGGTCCGCCGGGTGGTGGGGGAGAGCCTCGGGGCCTTCGGGCGCATCGACATCCTCGTCAACAACGCGGGCATCTCGCCCAAGAAGCCCTACCTCGACTACACGGAGGAAGACTGGGACGCCGTCCTCTCCGTGAACCTGAAGGGCGAGTACCTCTGCGCCCGCGCCGTCTCCGAGCCGATGATGGCCCAGCGGTACGGCCGCATCGTGAACCTCTCCTCCTCGGCGTGGAGGCTGGGCTCGGTCGCGGCGGGCTTCCCCTACACCGCGGCCAAGGCCGGGGTCATCGGCCTGACCCGGGCCCTCGCCCGCAACCTGGGGCCCCACGGCATCACCGTGAACGCCATCGCCCCGGGCCCCACCGCCACGCCGCTCACGGACGAGTGGCTCCCCGCGCGGGAGAAGGAGGTCGTGGCCCAGATCCCGCTGGGCCGGGTCGGGCGGCCCATCGACATCGCCCACGCGGCCCTCTTCCTCGCCTCGGACGAGGCCTCCTTCGTCACCGGCATCTGCCTCGACGTGAACGGCGGCATCGTGATGGGCGGCTGAGGCCTCCCCCCCTCAGGAGACTTTCCCCATGGTGAACTGGCCCAAGGTCCGCCTCGTGGACCTCAGCGTCCCCATCATGAACTGCGCCTTCGAGCCGCAGGAGCAGGTGATCATGTACTGGACGCACGAGGAGTTCGGCCGGCAGGCCGCGAAGAACATGGGCATCGACCCGAACGACCTGCCGGACGGCATGGGCACCTCGAGCGAGACCCTCCGCGTCGCCACCCACGCGGCCACCCACCTGGACGCGCCCTACCACTACGGGCCCCTCTCTGAGGGCAGGCCCGCCAAGCGCATCGACGAGGTGCCCCTCGAGTGGTGCTTCGGGGACGGGGTGGTGCTGGACTTCCACGACAAGCCGGCGGGCTACGAGATCACGGCGCGGGACGTACAGGACGCGCTCAAGAAGATCGGCTACGCCCTCAAGCCCCGGGACATCGTCTGCATCCGCACCGGGGCGGACAAGCACCACCGCAAGCCCGACTTCTTCGAATGCTTCGCGGGGATGTCGCGGGAGGCCACCCTCTGGCTCATCGAGCAGGGCATCAAGGTGATGGCCACCGACGCCTGGGGCTTCGACGTGCCCTACAAGTTCATGAAGCGCAACCACGAGTCCGGGCGGCCCCACTCGCTGTGGCCCTCCCACTTCCTGGCGCGCGAGCGCGAGTACATCCACGCCGAGAAGCTGGCCAACCTGGAGCAGCTCCCCCCCCACGGCTTCAAGATCGCGCTTTTCCCCATCAAGGTGGAGCGGGCGAGCGGGAGCTGGATCCGGGCCGTGGCCTTCGTGCCGGAGGAGGGGTGAAGGAGAGGCGGGACACCTATCCAAGCCGGCGGTTCGAGCTGGAAGTCGAGACGGACGAATGAGGGTTTCATGCCCATCCCCCCTCTCCCCGTCTTTCTGGGTCCCCGAACCGGCCCGCCGGTTCGGGAGGGGGGAGAGGGGGGATGGGGGTGAGGGAAACCCGTCCTGGGCGCTGAATCCCCTCACCCCGGCCCTCTCCCAGAGGGAGAGGGAGGTTCGCGGCGTCTCTCCGCGCAAGAAAACGGGGCTGTTTGCGAATCCCTCCCGCCCTCTCCCCGGGCGGGGGGAAACCGCCGCATCCATCCGCGCAAAAAATAGGGGCGGGCCGAACGGCCCGCCCCTGCTTCTTTCCCCTACTTGGCCGGCTTCTGCCCGTTGGTGGCCGAGGCCCCGGCGAGGGCCTGGGCGCCCAGGAACCACTCGGCGAAGGCGGCGATGCCCGCCTCGAGGGTGCGGCTCGGGCGCCAGCCCGTCTGCGCCTGGAGGCGGGCCGAGTCCAGGCTGATGTGGAAGACCTCCCCGGGCCGCAGGGGCTCCCGGCGGACCTCGACGGGCTCGCGACCCAGGGCGCGGGCCACCAGCCCCAGCACCTCCTCCACCCGGGTGGCGACGCCGGTGCCGACGTTGTAGGCCCCGCCCGGGGCGCCCAGCCGGCCGGCCAGGCGCATGGCCTCCACCGCGTCCGCCACGTAGACGTAGTCCCGCGCGGCCTTGCCGTTGCCGTAGAGGGTGACGGGCCGCCCGTCCACGAGGAGACGGGAAAAGATGGAGATGACGCCCGCCTCGAGGTCTCCCCGCTGGCGCGGGCCGTAGATGTTGGCGAAGCGGAGCGAGACCGCCTGGAAGCCGAACAGCTTGGCGTAGACCGAGACGTAGTGCTCGGCCGCGTGTTTGCTCGCCCCGTAGGGCGAGCGCAGCTCGACCGGATAGTCCTCCCCGACGGGGGCCATCACCGGATCGCCGTAGATGGCCCCGCCCGTCGAAGCGTAGATGAAGACCGGGTGGGGGTCGGCCGCGCGGCAGGCCTCGAGCATGCGGAGCGTCCCGGTCACGTTCACGCTCATGTCCAGCGTGGGGTCGCCGGTGCTCTTGACCACGCTCGACTGGGCGGCCAGATGATACACGGCGTCCGGACGGAACTCCTTCATCAAGAAGCCCGCCAGCTCGGGGTCGCGCAGGTCCCCCCGCACGAACCGGACCTCGGGGGGAAGGTTCTCCTCCGAGCCGGTGGCGAGGTTGTCCACCACGACGACTTCCTCTCCCGCCGCGAGGCAGGCCTCGCATACGTGGCTCCCGATGAATCCCGCCCCGCCCGTCACCAATACACGCGTCATCGGCACGAATCCTTTCCCGGCCGTCCGGCCGGCATCATCGCTTTCCCGTCCCGGCAAAATGGCCCGTCAACGAATACCTGACGGAATAGTAACACGCGCCGCCGGGCCGATCTTCTGAGGGGAAACCTGGAATTCCCGCGGGTGATTCCTCGGGGAGCCGCCTCGCCCCGGGCCGGGCATGGGGGAAAACGGGCGCGCCGGGGAAACGCACCGGATGCTCCGCTTCCTGTCTTGGCCCCCCGGCTTCGCCCGGCATTCGCCAGCCGCAATTCAGCAAATCCCTTGATTGTTCCGTCCCCTCGCCCCGCGTAACTTTCGGGTAACACAGGGCGGCGCGAAAGGCGGCTTCGCCGGGGAATAAGGAATCGGCGGCGGCAAAGAAAACCAGCGGAGGAAGCGGATGGCGGTCTACGGATACATCAAGGTACCCGCCCGGCGCCCGGGCCGGGAGCATGACTCGGCGGAAAAGCAGATCCGGGCCATCGTCCGCTACGCCATGCGGCGGGGCTGGGGCATCCGCCAGGTGTTCCCGGAGTGGGAGCCCTCCTGCGACAAGCGCTTCGAGATCCGCCCCCAGGGCAAGAACCTGCTCTCCGTCCTGGAGGAGGGGGACGTGGTGATCGCCAGCCGGCTCGAGCACATGTTCGGCTCGGCGGAGGAGGTGCTCCCGGCCCTGGAGGGCTTCCGGCGGCGGAAGACCTCCCTCATCATCCTCGACCCGGCGTGGGAGATCACGCAAGGAAACCTGGCCGACCGGGTATTCACCATCCTCGGCGCGGTGGCCCGCATCGAGTCGGATCGGACCCGCCCGCTCGCGCCCGCCGCCCGGGCCGCCGGATACCTCGGGGGCGCCGCCCGGGCGTTCGGCTACGCCGCGGCCGGGCCGGATGACAGCCAGCCCGCCCCGGTGGGGAGGGAGCAGGCCGTCCTCCACGAGATCGCCGTGCTCCGGGAGAGCGGCTTCTCCTGCGGCAAGATCTCCCACCTCCTGAAGCGCAAGGGCTTTTTCTTCTCGCCCGAGGCGGTGGGGCGGCTGGTCCGCTCCGGCCGGCCGGCCCACGCCGCCGCGACCTGAGCGGGAGCCAAGCCCGGAGAAACCTGAGCGGCTTCCCAGGTCTTCTCCCGTCCAGCCGCCGGGATATTGGGCCGAGGCCCTCGGGCGAACCCTGGATTGTCCGGCGGCGGACGGGCGGATACAGTCGGATGGCAGCCGTCCCTGGCCGGACCCGCCAAAAAGCGGGCGCGGTCCCCGCAGCCGGCCGGAGGGAAGACGATGGCCCTCTATGGCTACATCAAGGTCCCCCCTCACATCCCCCCGGACGGCCCCGCCTCGCCGGAGGTCCAGCTCCGGTACCTCGAGCGGCACGCCGCCCGGCGGGGGCTCGCCCTCGACCACGTGTTTCCGGAGAAGGAGTCCTCCTTCGGCAAGCCCCTCGGCGAGCGTCCCGAGGGCCGGCGCCTCCTCTCCGCCATCGGGCCGGGGGACCGGGCGGTGGCCTGCCGCGCCGAGTACCTCTTCGGGGCGCCGGGCGAGATCCCCCTCGTGCTGGCGCACTTCCGCCGGCGGGGGGCCTCCCTCTTCCTCCTCGACCTGGGGTGGGAGATCACGCGGGGCGACATGACCTCGCGCCTCTACGCCGTGGTGGACGAGGCCTCGCGCGCCCGGCGCGCCCGGGCCGCCCGCGCCCCCCACCCCGAGAAGCCCGCGCCCCTCCGCCTGGCCCTCAGGCTCCCCGAGGCCCCGCTCCTCCCAGCCTCCTGAGGGCGGGGCCCGCGATCTTTCCCTGCGGTAACCTCCTTCCAAAGACACTCCCAGTGTCCCCGCCTCCCATTTTCAAATTCTCAAAAACCAATTAAAATCCCGACCATTATTGATTCCATTTGAAACTCGGCATTTTCCTCGCTAGTCGGGCCTTCCGCAGTTGTCAGGCGAGGGAACGAGAATGGCTACAGCCGCCTTTCAATCGAAAATCCTGCGCCGTAAAGCAGGAATCGAAGAATATCGCATTTACCGGGCAGCCCTCGAATGGGACTTGGTCGACCCCATAGTAATTGAGAAGCGGGAAGACATTAGGTCCGAACAACTTTGGCGCAACCGCCTGGAACCGTACCATCATCAGGTTTCAAATCTAATCACATTCTGCCGCCGCTTGCCGGTCACATTACTCGCCGATGACGTCGGCCTTGGCAAGACGATCAGTGCTGGGTTAATCATTAGTGAATTGATGGCGCGCTCACGTCTTTCGAAAATTCTCATCGTCTGCCCTAAAATTCTAGGTTCACAATGGAAAGAAGAACTGCTGACAAAATTTAATATTTTCTCCGACATTATAACTGGGAAGAATCTTCGCAAGGCCGACCCTGATGAAACCGGAGCCATCATCACAACGTATGATTCAGCGCGAATGTATTTGGAATCGATCCCAAAGGACCGATTCCAAATGCTTGTATTGGATGAGGCCCATAAGCTTCGAAACCTCTATGGCGTGGACAAGCCCCCCAAAGTTGCCATTTGCTTTCGGAAGGCCTTAGAGGAACGACGATTTCGTTTTGTCTTAATGCTAACCGCAACCCCAATACAAAATCGTCTATGGGACCTTTATTCGCTGGTTGATTTGCTAACTGTTGCGCGTGGGCACCAGAATCCTTTCGGTGATGAAGGAACGTTTGCTCGGAGATTTATCGCGGACGGCTCAGATCAGGCTCGGCGTCTAAAATTACATGCACAAGATGAATTTCGGTCGATTGTTTATGGCTATATGTCGAGAGTTAGGCGCAACGACGCAAAACTGTATTTTCCTGACCGGATTGTTCAGATGCATAGGGTCGATCCGACAGTGGCGGAGCTTCAGCTAATTGATGCAATTGCAAAACCAATTCAGTGCTTAAAAAACAAGCTCGCACAAATTTCAATCTTGCAGGCTTTGACGAGCAGCCCTGAGGCACTATTGGCTCAGTTGAAGAATATGGCAAGAAACGGCACCGTTCCAAGCCAACTCGCGGAAACGGTTAATGAGATTGTGGTCAAAATGCCGGCCAGCGCCAAGCTCAATGGCCTCGGAAGATTGATCGATGGTCTCAGACAGGAAAATCCAGCGCACTGGCGATTAGTCATTTTTACTGGTCGACGCGAAACTCAAACCACCATTCAAACATTTCTAGAGAAACATGGCCTTAAAGTTGGAACCATTAACGGTGAATCTGGTCCGCGGGACCAGGACACCCTCGCACGTTTCCGAAAAAAACCGCCCAACTGCCATGTCATTATATCCACCGAAAAAGGCGCCGAGGGCATCAACTTGCAAGTCGCGAACGTGCTGGTCAACTATGACTTACCTTGGAACCCCATGATCGTCGAGCAGCGCATCGGCCGGATTCAACGTTTGGCATCCGAACATGCAAACGTCAGTATTTTCAATGTGATGCTGCGAGGCACCTTTGAGGAATATATTGTGGGGCGGCTGATGGAAAAACTCCAAATGGCATCTCACGCCATTGGCGATATAGAAGCGTTGCTCGAAGCATCGGGTATCGGCGGAGACAACGACAACGGGACGACTAGTTTTGAAGAGAAGATCCGGCAACTTGTCATCGCTGCGCTTGCGGGAAAGGATGTGGAGGCGGCGACGCGCAAAGAAGAGGAAAGTATCTCCGAAGCAAGAAAAACGTTGGAACTTGAAGAAGAGAACATCAATTCCTTGCTGGGCGGAATGGATGGCACTGGATATGTCGGTCCTCGCACTCCCACTTTGCCGAGCACTACACGCTCCATGGAGCCAAAGGAATTTGCCTTGGCGGCTTTAGGCATTTTAGGTGCCCGCATCACACCAAAATCTCCTGACTTATATTTCATGGAAGAAGACGGGAGACGGGAATACATTCGATTCAACGAAATCTCCGAAACAGGAATCAGGAGCACCCTATATGCGCCTAGTACCCCCGCTTTTACCCGTTTGGTAGAGCGGATTATTGCGACAGGCATTCATGACATTAAGGATGTCGACCAGGACCCTCGCAAGGTAAGTGCGGAGCTCATCCGTTCCTGGGCAAAAACGTTCGGAGGATCCCCCGATACCGCTGGAGTCGCCGAAGTACTTCGCGTTTTCGAAGGCAAAGCCTTGGTCCGCGTCCGAGCCACCGTGGCGCATGACAGCTACGAGCGTCTCGTTGAGATTCCTTGTTCCCCAACCGAGCATCAAATCCGAACAGGCCGACCGGGCCTAGACCCATTGCCCTCCACTATTGATGAACCCGCCTCTATCGGAGTTAACCTTGACAGATTGGCCGATGCCGCCAAACTTGATGAGGGAATTAGTGAATTTCGCAGATTTTATTTAGAAAGACGGGCGGAAGAAATCAAAGCTGCAGAAGGTGATGAGCGAAAGCGGAAAAAACTTGAGGATGACTTTACTCCCCGACTTGAAATGACGCTCGTCGCTCTCGAAGGGAACTTGCATCGGCAACTAAAACTAAAAATTAAATTTAAGATTGACCCTGGAATTGAATTTTCGACCATATTAACGGTCGACCCTCATCTCCAGAAAATACTGGACAAGCCTGAATTGGCTCTGTGTGAGCGTTCAGGCAAGAACGTTCCCCAGACTTGTCTAAAACAATGTGAAATCTCAAAGCGGATGGCTCTGCCGAATTTCCTTGTTCAATCAGAAGTAAGTCATAGACTTGCCTTGCCCGAATATACCCTGCGTTGCCATTTCAGTGGAAAACTTGTCCTAAAAGACGAGGTGGAAATTTCCGCTGTGACCGGCCTTCATGTTGCAAGCAATTTCCTGAAAACTTCAGCACAAAGTGGAAAGAGAGCCGAACCCAATCATTTCGGTCGGTGTGAGTTTACAAATGCCGAAGTCCTGAACACCGAACTTGCTGTCAGTCAGATGTCAGGCAAACGTTATCGCTCGGATGAACAATTGAGTTCTGGCCTTTCAGGAAAAACAGGGCACAAGTCTGAATTCGTATTCTGCCACGAGACTCGACAACCCCTAATGGTGCTAGAGGCAGAGAAATGCGAGGTAACCGGCAAATATGTAAGACCGGGAATTTTGGAAGAATGTGCGATCACGCGGAAACGGGTGCTCTCATCCGAGCTTGAACGATGCTCAGCGAGTGGGGAAAAAGCGCTACAACGATTCCTGGTGACCAGCTCTTTGTCGGGGGCACGTATTTTAGAAAGAGTTACAATACGATCGATGGCAGGAAATTTTTGCTCCCCCCTTGAGGCTAAACCGTGTTTCTGGAGCGGTCGCAAATCCCACATAGATGACCTTCGGCTATGCGAGCTAACCGGCCTGCCTATCCACATCGAGTTTGCAACATCAAGTAACAAGCCAAAACTCCAGCCGCTTGTCGAGCTCCTCAGTGGCATCAGGAGAACTGCAGACGCAACCAATATTTGGGATGACATGGCGGCGAAAATAGGAACAATCCTCGGAAAGAATCGCTGCCGAATTGAGGCTACGGTTTATTCACCGGGCAAACGACATCTCGCTGTATGCTGCGAGGTTCGAACTTTGCTGGGCTTTAAAATTCAACATTCTGGTTTCATATACGCAATCGAGGATAAATCCATTATTGGTAATGTTGTCTTAGGAAAACGCACATCCAAAGGATGGTCCGATTGACAACAAAACAACGCCGGGCGCTCGCGCGCCCGGCGTCCGGAGGAGTCCATGGTGGGCCGCGAAGGAATCGAACCTTCAACCGACGGATTAAGAGTCCGTTGCTCTGCCAGTTGAGCTAGCGGCCCATGGAAGCGCCCGGAAGGGCGCTCGTCGCTGCCTGTCGTCGTTCCGCCGCTGGCGCGCCCGGTAGGACTCGAACCTACAGCCTTCGGATCCGAAGTCCGACGCTCTGTCCAGTTGAGCTACGGGCGCCCCCGGCCCGGCGGGAGCTCTCGCCCGGGCGTCCCCGGGGAAAGAATGGGGTGAGTGAGGGGATTTGAACCCCCGGCCTCCGGGGCCACAACCCGGCGCTCTAACCGCTGAGCTACACCCACCGTGCGATATGCGTTTGGCGCGCCCGGCAGGATTCGAACCTGCGACCTACGGATTAGAAGTCCGTTGCTCTATCCGGCTGAGCTACGGGCGCTCCCGGTGTTCGCAAGTCCGGCTCCGGCCGGAAGGAGGCGCTCCCCGCCGGAGGGCGCCGGAATCTTCACACCCGTGCGGGGGCGTGTCAACAACGCGCCCCCCGCCCCCCGGCAAGGCAGTGGAAGCTACCCCACGCCGCGGGGAAGATCAACCCCGGCGGGCCGTTTTCTCCGGAAAACCATTCGCGGGATTCAGGGGATCGGGAGGAGCCGGCGGACCGTTCGCACGAGGGGGGCCTCCGGGCCCCGCCCCATCATGGAGCCCCCCATCCTCCCCCCGTACGTCTGGTATGTATCCAGTATATCGCCCTCAGCAAGATTGTCTAGCTTGTTTTTTGGGTGATCACCCGGGAAAGCGAATGAATCCCGAAGGTTTCTCAGGTCTATACCCCCGGAAAAATCACCGGGAGAGCAGGAATTTCCATCCCGAGCGCACCACGAGGCTCGTCGCCACCCAAAAGAGCGCAATCCGCACCGCGCGGTAGAAGAGCTTCTGGTCGAGCCGGTCCCGCAGGCGGATGCCCGCCCACAGCCCGGCGAAGATGGGGACGAGCAGGAGACCGGCCCATTGGAGGAGCGGCCAGGTGAAGGCGCCCTGCTGCGCGAGCGAGGAGAGGAGCACCCCCGAGACGACGGTGTTGAACGCGTTCATCAGGAAGATGAACACCTCCTTCGGCCAGGTGAACATCGAGAAGTACACGATGCTCACCGGCCCCGGCACGCTCGCCACCCCGGTCATGAAGCCGGCCAGCGCCCCCAGCGCGCCCCCCACGCCCCAGCGCGAGGCGCGCGAGAGACCCTCGGCGGGCGGGAAGAAGCGCCGCGAGGCCAGATAGAAGTACACCGCCAGCCCCATCAGCAGGCGGATGAGCTCGGGGTCCGCCCAGCGGAGCACGTAGACGCCGACCGGCACCGCCGCGATGCCCGCCGCGATGAAGGGGACGATCTCCCTCAGGTGGCGCCACTGGCGCCAGTCGTACTGGGCGTTGGCCCAGTTCGTGAGGAACACGGGGATGGACATGATGATGACGGCTTCGCGCGGGCTGAGGAAGATGGAGAGGAAGGGCACCCCGATCAGCGGGAGCGCGAAGCCGATGATGCCCTTGATCATCCCGGCGGCGAAGAGGACCAGCGCCGCCAGGGCCGCCTGCCACTCGGTCACTCACTCCCCCTCGAAGGGCTTGCGCCGCGCCTTGCCCTCCCCGGCGAGGGCGGCCTTCAGGAGCACGAGGGCGCCGTGCGTGCGGGGGACGAGGTGGATGAGCGCGTCCAGCCCGCGGTCGATGGCGTCCGCTTCCGAATCGCCCAGCCCCAGCGCGCGCACCCGCCCGCGGTCCAGCGCGACCGGGTGGGGGAACTCCTGGGCCGCCGCGGCCGCGGCCCCCTGGGCGAGGCTGACGGTGATCTCGAAGCCCTTCTTCCGGCTCTCCTCCCGGACGAAGGCCCAGGCCATCTCCAGGTACTCCGGATGGCTCCCCAGCGCGCGCCAGGCGGCGTCGACCGCCCCGCCCGGGGAGAGGCGGCGGATCTCGTCGAAGACCGCCCGCGCCCGGCCCTCGGCCCGCCCGGGGTCCGCGAGCCGGAGCGGCCGCATCGAGCGCGGCGGGCCCTGGGGGAGGGGGTCGAGGTCCCCCGCGTGGCCCGGCTTCACCCCGCCCATCCGGACCCCGTTGAGCGCCCCCTTGAGCGCCGCGGCGAGGATGAGGATTTTCGGGCTGGCGTAGTTGCAGGCGTCGAGGACGCCGTCGATCTCCGCGATGCGCTCCCCGGAATAGCCCAGTTCCTCGAGCGCCTCGGCGTGCTCGGGCACGTCGGGGGGCATGGGGGGGGCCATCCGCATCCGCAGGCTGTCGGCGCAGCGCTCGAAGTAGGCGATGGAGGCGTTCGGCCTCAGGGCCTCCCAGGCGGCCGCGAGGTAGCCCTCGTGGGCGGCCAGGGCCGGGAAGAGCAGGCCCGCGTCGGTCACCCGCAGGATTCGGCGGGCGTCCTCCAGGATTTCGGAGGCGCGCCCGGTGGCGCCGGAAACCTGGGCGAGCGGGGCTTCGTCCATGGATACCTTCCTCGGCCTCGGCGACGGGAAAAAGCGCGCGCGCGTTCAGTTTTCCGAGTATAGGCCCCCCTCCCCGGCGCCACAACCCCGCAGGGGCAATGTCCTAATTTGTAGCGCGCCCTGTCATTCCGAGGGAGCCCGCCCAGGCGGCTCGCCGCCTGGGGACCCGAAGAGAGGGCGACCGAGGAATCTGCTTTTTCTTTGAAAGTAAAAGCAGATTCCTCGCTGCGCTCGGAATGACATCAGAACCGTCAAACTACCGCCCGCAGCCGCCCCGCGGGGGTTGACGGGAGGGGTGGGCCCCCTTATACTTGAACTGGTCAAATATTTCCGGCCCGAAATATTCGGAGGTTCAAGCATGGCGGGGAGCAAAGGCAACGGGAAAGGAAAGGCCGCCCTGGCGGAGCGGGACGCCCTGGGCATGCGCCTGAAGAGCGCCCTGGATCTCCTCGCCGACCGGCGCCGGCCCGCCGACCGCGACGCCATCTGCTGCCGCGAGCTGACCTACAACCAGTGGGCGCTCCTGCGCCTCATCTGCGAGGAGGGCGGGGGCGGGGGGCTCCCCATGGGGATCATCGCCCAGCGCCTGGGGGTCACCCCCGGCGGGGCCACCCGCTGCGCCGAGCCCCTCGTCGAGCGCGGCCTCCTCGAGCGCCGGATGCGCCCCGGCGACCGGCGGGTGTGCTGCCTCATGCCCACCCCCCGGGGCATCGCCCTCCGCCACGAGATCACGGCCGAGTGCGCCGAGCGGGAGCGCGCCCTGCTCTCGCGCCTCCCGGCGGAGGACCGGGAGCCCATCGTCTGGGCGATCGAGCGGCTGGCCCAGGAGGCGGACACCCTCTTCGCCCCCGCCGGCCCCTGCTGCCTGCCCGAATCCCCCGCCCCCGTGGAAGAAGCGGAGTAAGGAGCGCCCATGCCCGCCCGCGAGTCCCTGCCCCTGCTTCGCGCCGAAACCACAGAGGCACGCAAGGCTCCCCGGGAGGATGCTTGTGGCACGCCTGCGGGCAGGGGCGTATTGCAATACGCCCCTGCGGCCAGCCGCTGGACACGCATCGGGGCCGCCCCCGGCCGCCCGCGCGCCTGGCTGGCGCTCGCCCTCCTCGCGGGCGCCGGGCTCTTCGGCCTGGGGCTCGGGATGGGGCTGACGCCCGGAAGGATGGCGGGCGAGGCCCTGCGCAACCTCCTCTTCGCCGCCGACGCTTTTTGGAAAATCCTCCCCTACTTCGCCGCGAGCGTGCTCATCTCCGCCTGGGCGACGACCTCCGGTCTGGCGGAGCGCGTCCAGATCCTCTTCCGGCGCGGGGAGGTCCCCGCCATCCTGGGGGCGGCCGCCGTGGGCGCCGTGGTGCCCCTCTGCTCGTGCGGGGTCATCCCGGCCATCGCGGCCCTGCTCGCGGGGGGCGTCCCCCTGGGGCCCGTCATGGCCTTCTGGATCAGCGCCCCCGTCATGAGCCCCGAGAAGTTCACCCTGATGGCCGGGGTGCTCGGCCTCCCCTACGCCCTGATGAACCTGGCCTCGGCCGTGGCCATCGGCGCGGGGGCGGGCCTCGCGGCCCGGTTCGCCGTCCGCCGGGGCCTCCTCGCCGGCCAGATCAAGCCCCTGGGCGGCGCGGGCGCCTGCTGCGGCGCCGCCTCCCCTTCTCCCCCTGATCAAGGTGCGGCCAGCGCAGGGGCGTATCGCAATACGCCCCTACAAGGCGGGCCGGGCGGCATGGCCCCCGCCCTCTCCCCCTTCGTCCGCCAAGCCGCCGCGTCCGCCCTCTTCCTCGGGAAGTGGCTGGCCCTGGCCTTCCTCCTCGAGGCCCTGACCACCCACTACGTGGACCCGGCCTGGATCCAGGCCCTCCTGGGCGGGTCGAGCCCCTGGAGCATCCCCCTGGCCACCGCCGTGGGCATCCCCCTCTACGTCTCGGGCGTGGCCGCCATCCCCATCGTGGGCGGCCTCCTCGAGGGGGGCATGAGCCCGGGCGCCGCCATGGCCTTCCTCGTCGCCGGGCCCGTCACCACCGTCTGCGCCGTGGGCGCCGTCCTGGCCCTGGTGCGCGGGCGCGCCTTCGCCCTCTACCTGGGCTCGGGCATCCTGGGCTCCCTCGCGGCGGGGTACGCCTTCCAGTGGATGATGGGGTAGGGATTGTCCTTAGCTGAATGATATGATAGAGGCGAGATTTTATAGAGACATGCGCGGGGAAGAAATCCGAAAATCGTCGCAATGCGGTGAGATGCATTCCCTTTCCGACAGAGTGGAAGGACAATGAAAACTTCTCAGTGTACCTATTACATGGTCCGTCCCATGGATCAAAGCCCGACTGTGCTAGAACTATTCTTTTCAAAGAGCGTAGTTGCCGTGGGCTGGAGCCGCGTGAATTTCAGTCAATATGACGATCTTGAAAAGTTGATAGGTAAAGTTCAGGGCGAATATCGCCATGATGCGAGTTATGACCCTAGAGTTGTGGGAAGAAAAAAGGAAGAGGTGAAAAGATTCAAAAGCATCAAGAAGGGCGACAAAATTGTTGTTCCATGCCCTGAATACATTGCAATTGCCACCGCAGGCTCTGCCGAAATCTATGACGATAAAGCGGGTGAACAATTCGACCTGGCGAACCAACGGCTTGTTAAGTACGTGCGACGAAAGAATGGCCAGATTAAAGAATATCCCCGTTCAGGATTAACCGAGAATTTTCTGAAGCGGTTGAATGTGCGCGGTTCCACATGCCGGGACCTCAACGATTTCCGAGATGAAATTCTTGGGTTGCTGAGTGGGAAGGATGCGCCGCCACCTTCGATTGAGGAAGAATTGGACGCTTTGGCTAGAGAAATTCCCCAGGAAGAATGGGATAAGCTTCCGAGGGACTTGAGCACCAATCTGGATCATTATCTGTATGGCACTGCCAAGAAATGAAGATGGTTTTTGCGGACTCCTTCTACTGGATTGCCCGCGTCCACCCGAGGGATCAAGGGCATGAAGCTGCGAAAAAGGCGAGGGAGGATTTGGGCGAAGTTCAAATTGTGACGACGGACGAAGTGCTTGTCGAATTTCTAAATGCCCTTTCTTCCAAAGGAGAATATCTTCGAAGGCAGGCGGTGAAAATGGTTCAAACTATTCTGAAAGACCCTGATGTAGTGGTCGTTCCCCAGTCGAGGGATTCATTCATGAACGGACTGGAGCTTTTCAAGAATCGGCCGGACAAGGAATATAGCCTGACCGACTGCATTTCGATGAGTGTCATGTGGAAAGAAGGGCTGCTGGAAATCCTTACGGGCGACCATCACTTTGAGCAGGAAGGTTTTACGGTACTGATAAGAAAAGTCTGAAACTTGGCTCTTCTCTGTCCCCTTTTCCCCTCACTCCCTCTGGAGAGGGGGAATTTGGTGCCCCCCAAGAAATTCCCCCCAGCCATGAACGTGCGCGAAAATGGACGAAATTGCGGTAGCGGCCCTCACCGCCCCGGGGCGTACATTGGCCCGGACGGAGCCGCGCCCCCGCCGGGCGCGCCCGGCGCGCGCCCCGGCTGCCCGGCTGGAGGGAGGCGCCCGGGGAGGAGGATAGGGGGGAGTAACGCTTAGTAACGCGAAGCAACGGGAAAAGAGGGTCAAAAGAGGGGGGGGGAGGATGGCCGGCCGCCGGAGCGGCCGTCGCGGATATTGAGGGAAATTGAGGGAAAAAAGCCGTCTAAAGAGGGGTCCGGCGGCCGGGGGCTTTGGGTCAGCCCTCCCGCTTCTCCCGAAGCTTGCTGGGGAGCTTCCCGGGCTTGAGGGGACCCCAGACGCGGCTGAAGTAGGTGTCGGCCAGCTGGAGGGCGCCGGGGCAGTAGGCGCAGCCGGGGTCCTCGCAGGCCACGGGAGGCTCAGGCGGCGGGGGCGGAGGCGCCCGGGGTGAGGAGGAGGATCATGGCCTCGACCCGCACGCGGGAGACGATGGAGTGGGTGACGAGGCAGTCCTTCTCGGCGAAGGAGAGGATCTCCTGGGCGAGGGCGCGGTCGCCGTCCGGGGGCAGGGCGACGCGGGCCTTGATGAGGATCTCGGTGAAGAGGAACTCACCCTCGGGGCGGGCGAGGGTGCCCTCGGCCTCGGCCTCGAAGGCCTGGAACTTGAGGCCCCGGTGGTAGGCGGTGCCGAGGAAGGTCATCATGAAGCAGCTGGCCTGGGCGGCGACGAAGAGGTCCTCGGGGCTCCAGACGCCCTCGTGGCCCTTGAACTCGGGCGGGGTGGCGACCCGGATGGCGGGCTTGCCCCCGGCGCTGAGAAAGCCCTGGCGCTCGGACTCCCAGATGACCCCCACCTTGTAGCGGTATTCCTTCGGACGCATTTGCACCTTCCCACCTCCCCGTCGCGGCAGGGCCCGCACCCGGCGCCGGGCCCTTCCAGACCATATCTTCCAAAATCCGTGCCCTTGGATAAGATGATTGTTTTTAAATGACTTATGAATTCAGCGCCCCTTCGCGGCGGGCATTTGGGCCACGGGAGGGGCATTCCGCCCCACCGGGGGGTGCCCGGGAGGCCGGAAAGGGTGTATATTGGATTCGGATTTTTAAATCCGGTTTATGGCGCGCGCCGCGGGAGGAATCCCTATGGAATGGCTGGTGATGGGCCTCATTCTTTTCTTGGTGGCGTTCTCGATCTACTACCCGCAGCTTCCCTACGCGGCCTCGGTGTACGGCCGCTTCCGCCGCCCCCGCCGGCTCGTCTGCCCCGCGACGGGAGAGCGCGTCCCGGTGCAGATCGACGCGGCGCGCGCGGCGCGCAAGGTGATCTTCTCGGGCGCGCCCGAGCTCCGGGTGAAGGACTGCGCCCGGTGGTGGAACGGGGAGAAGGACTGCAGGCGGGAGTGCATCGGCCGCCTGCTCTGACGAGGGAGGCCCGTCATGTTCGCGAATCCGCTGTGGCTCGTCTTCTCCATCGTTGCGCTGGGCGGAATCTACGTCCTCGCCCCCGCCGCCGCGCACGTCTACGGCCGCTTCCGGTCCAGGCGCCAAGTGATCTGCCCGGAGACGGGGGAGAAGGCCTCCATCCAGCTCGACGCCGGGCGCGCGGCCCGCACCGCGCTGTTCGGGGAGCCCGAGATCCGGCTCCTGGACTGCCGCCGCTGGCCCGAGCGCCGCGGCTGCGGCCGGGAGTGCCTCAAGGAGGCGGCGGCCTAGCTCAGGGCGCCAAGGCGTCGGGCCGCGGGAACTCCTGCGGCCAGGCGGCGACGGCATCCTCCAGGTAGCGCTTGACGGTGCCCGGGTCGAGCCGGACGGAGCGCTTGATCTTGTTCACCTCGCCCTCGCTCTCGAGGGGGATCCGCAGCGAGTCCATGAAGCGGTTGAACATGTTGAAGAAGCCCGCCATGAGGGTGAGCTCGACGAGCTCGGCCTCGGAGAAATGCTCCCGCGCCGCCTCGTAGACGTCGTCCCGCTCCCGCGCCGTGTTCCGGGTGACGTGCTCGGCCCAGAGCACGGCCGCCTTCTCGCGGGGGGTGAGCAGGGGCGAATCCATGTAGCCGTCCGAGCCGATGGCCTGGACCTGATCCTCGGTGATGCCCGCCGCTTGACCAAGGGCGGTGTTGTGGGCCAGTCAGTAGGCGCAGCCGTTCACCTTGCTGGTCTTGATGACGGCCATCTCCTTGATGCGCGACGAGAGCAGGCTGCCCGCCCCCTCCCGCTGGAGCACCGCGTTGAACGGGAGCATCACCCGCGCCACGTGCGGCGTCCGGGCCAGCGCCCGGTAGGAGTGCGGCACCCGCCCGAGCATCTTCGTCACGGCCTCGTAGAGGCGGGCCACCTCGGGGCCGGCCGCCTCAGGCTGAACCAGGTTCACCCGTTCCTTCATCCCGTCCTCCTCCGGCCGCGCATGGGCCTATATGGGTTTTCCGCCAGCTCCCGGGCCAGCCACCCGCGGAAGGCCGCGAGGGCCCTCCCCCGGTGGCTGATCCGGTTCTTGGTTTCGAGATCGAGCTCCGCCACCGTGCGCCCCAGGGAGGGCAGGTAGAGCAGCGGGTCGTAGCCGAACCCGCCCTCCCCCCTCGGCTCCGCGAGCACCCTGCCCGAGAGTTCGCCCTCGAAGAAGCCGAACCGCCCGCCCGGCCGGACGAAGGCCAGCACGCACACGAAGCGCGCCCCGCGCCGCGCCTCCTCGACGCCCGCGAGGCGCTCAAGCAAGAGGCGGTTGCGCCCGGCGTCGTCCAGGCCCTCGCCGCCGAAGCGGGCCGAGCGCACGCCCAGCTCGCCCGGCAGGGCGTCCACCTCGATGCCCGAGTCGTCCGCCAGGGCGGGAAGGCCGCCCGCGCGGCACGCCGCCTCCGCCTTGAGCAGGGCGTTCTCGGCGTAGGTGGAGCCGGTTTCCTCCACCTCGAGGGAGATGCCCGCCTCCTTCGGCGTGACCACACGCACCGGGAGGCCGGCCAGGGCGGCGCCCACCTCCCGGGCCTTCCCGGGGTTTCCGCTCGCGAGCAGGAGGATCACGCGGAGGGGAGATGCTTCGCCTGAAGCTCGAGGAGCCGGGAGGCGCCCTCCCCGGCGAGCCGCAGGAGCCGGTTGAGGTCGGGCCGGCCGAAGGGCGTCCGCTCGGCCGTGCCCTGGAGCTCCACGAAGCGGCCCCTGTCGGTCATCACCACGTTCATGTCCACGTCGGCGAGGGAGTCCTCGCCGTAGTCCAGGTCGAGGAAGGCCGCGCCCCCGATCACCCCCACGCTCACGGCCGCGACCGCCCCGGTGAGAGGACTCTTCGCCATCTCTCCCCCGCGGGCCAGCGCGGCCAGCGCGTGGGCGAGGGCGACGTAGCCGCCGGTGACGGCGGCGCAGCGCGTGCCGCCGTCCGCCTGGAGGACGTCGCAGTCGATGTAGATCGTCCGGGGGCCGAGCCGGGAGAGGTCCACCACCGCGCGCATGGAGCGCCCGATGAGCCGCTGGATCTCCATGGAGCGCCCGCTCCGCGCGCGCTCGCGCGGCACGCGCACGTTGCCGCTCCCGGGGAGCATGGCGTACTCGGCCGTCACCCAGCCCTCCCCGCTCTCCTTCTTGTGGGGGGGCACCTTCTCCTCCACCGTGGCGGTGCAGAGGACCCGGGTGTGGCCCATCTCGATGAGGCAGCTCCCGGGGGCGGTCCGGATGCAGCCGGGCTCGAAGCGGACGGGGCGCAGCGCGCCGGGGGCGCGCCGGCCGGCGCGCGGCGGAGCGGCGGACTTGGGATGGGCCGGGCGCGGCATCGGATCTCCCGTCCCGCCGGGCGGACCGGCGGCCGGGACGCATCTTACCGGGGGAGGCGGAAACGCACCACCGGGAACGCGCTATCCCCTGCGGGGCTCGGAGGGGGCGTCCGTCGTGGAGGGGGAGGCGGAGACCGGGGCCCCGCCGAGCCCCACCCAGTGCCGCAGGACGTCCACCCCGCCGTGCGCCGTGGTGTACAGGCAGGGCGTGAGGAACAGGGTGACGAAGGTGGAGACCGAGAGGCCGAACAGCATGACCACGCCCAGGGGCTTGAGCATCTCGGAGCCCTGGTCCCAGCCCAGGGCGAGCGGGATGAGACCGACGATGGTGGTGACGGAGGTCATCAGGATGGGCCGCAGGCGGATGGAGGCGCCCGAGACGATGGCGTCCCAGCGGCGCACGCCCTCCGACTCGATCTGCTCGATGTACTCGACCATGAGGATGGCGTTGTTCACCACGATGCCCACCAGCATGATGACCCCGATGAGCGCGGTCGCGCCGAAGGAAGTGCCGGTGAGGTAGAGGCCGAGGACGGCCCCCGAGAGCGCCGGCGGGACGGCGAACATGATGACGAAGGGGTTGACGAGCGAATCGTACTGTACGGCCATCACGACGTAGACGAGGAAGACCGCCAGGACGGCCAGGACCATGAGCTCCCGGTTCGACCGCTCGAGCGCCTGCTCGTCCTCGCCCGGCAGCACGAAATAGCCCTGCGGGAGCTTGAGGCCGGCGAGGCGGGCCCGCACGTCCCGGCTCACGTCGCCGAGCGAGCGGCCGGCCAGGTCGGCGGTGATCTCGACCATGCGGCTCTGGTCGATGCGGGTGATCTCGGAGCTCCCCTGCCCAATCCGCACCTGGGCGATGTGCCCGAGGTGGATGGGCTCGCGTCCGGACGGGAAGAGCGGCAGGCGCTCAAGGTCCTGGGCGGTGCGGACCAGGGTCTCCTGGAACTTGACCCGGACGGGCACGCGGCGATCCTGCCGGTTGATGTAAGTGACGACCGTCCCGTCCACCGCCGTGTTCACGGTGTCGCCCACCTGCTGGACCGAAAGGCCGAAGGCCGAGGCCCGCTCGCGGTCCAGGCGCACCAGGAACTCCGGCCGCCGCTGCTCCTGGTCGAGTTCCAGGTTCACCAGGCCGGGGATGCCCTGAAGGCGATCCAGCACCTCGCGCGAGGCGCGCTGGAGGGCGTCCAGGTCCTCCCCCCGCACGGCGAGGGAGAAGGGCTTGTTGTGGGTCGAGTTCGAGGTGCGCAGGCCCCGCACCCTCGTCTTATAAGCGGTGATGCGGGCGTCGGCGATGTCGAGCCGCGCGAGCTGGGGGCGGAGCCTTCCCAGGTACTCGAACGAGTTCTGTCCCTTCTTGAGGATGAACTCCACCTCTCCCCGCGTGGAGTTCCGCGCCATGCCCCGGCCGAAGAGCCGCCCGCCCGAGGTGGCGAAGACGTGGGCGACCCGATCGTCCCGCTGGAGCATGTCATGAATACGGTGGATCGCCGCGTTCGTGGTCTCGAGCTTCGTCCCCGGGCTGAAGCGGACGGAGACGCTGAGACGACCGTCGTCGGTCTCGGGAAGAAGCTCGTTCCCCAGCCTGCCGAAGATGGTGAAGCTCAGCCCGAAGAGGACGAACAGGGCCGCCATGACGCCCCACCGCCAGCGGAGGACCAGCGGGAGGGAGAGCCGGTAGAGGGCGTTCATCCGCTCGATGAAGCGGGCGAAGGCGCGGAAGATCAGCCAGCGGTCGATCCCGCTCCGCTGGGGGAGCTGGAGGAGCCGGCCCGAGAGCATGGCCACCAGCGTGAGCGCCACGAACAGGCTGCAGATGAAGGAGACGGTGATGGTGAGGATCAGCTCCCGGAACAGGAGCGAGACGTAGCCGGAGATGAGCAGGAAGGGGACGACGGAGGCGACGTTGGTCAGGGTGGAGGCGAGCATGGCGCTCTCCACCTCGCGCCCCGCGCGCTCCGCCGCCTCGATGGGGTCCCCTCCCTGGGCCTGGTGGCGCGAAACGTTCTCCAGCATGACGATGGCGTTGTCCACCAGCATGCCCACGCCCAGGGCCAGCCCGCCCAGGCTGAAGATGTTGAAGGTGAGGCCCAGGGCCCACATGACGAAGAAGGTGGCCACGGAGGCGATGGGCACGGACAGGGCGATGATGAAGGTCCGCCTGATGCTCGACAGGAACACCAGCACCACCAGGATGGCGAGGATGCCGCCGACCACCGCGGACGAGAGCACGTTCTGGATGGCGGTGCGGATGAAGAAGCTCTGGTCCCCCACCGGGGTGAGGGACGTGCCCTCGGGGACGATCTTGTAGCGCGCGAGGAAATCGATGCGGTCCTTGATCCCGTCCACCACGGCCACGGTGTTGGCGTCGGGCTGCTTGAGGACGATGACCTTCACGCTCTCCTGCCCGTTGAACCAGACGAAGAGGCGCTTCTCCTCCGCCCCGTCCGACACCTTGGCGAAGTCCCGCAGGTACACGCGGCCGCCGTCGGGCGTCGGGAAGATGAGGCGGGAGAGGTCCCCTGCGTTTCGCAGCTTGCCGGCCGTGCGGCTCGAGTACTCGCGGTCGGTCGTGTCCACCCGGCCGGAGGCCACGTCCACGTTCTCGTCGCGCATCCGCTGGAGGACGGAGCTCAGGCTGAGCCCCATCCCCTGGAGGCGCGGGAAATCCACCAGCACCTGCACCTCCTCGTCCAGCCCGCCGAAGGCCTCCACCGAGGCCACCCCCGGCACCACCAGGAGCTGGGGGACGAGCACCTGCTTCGCCCAGGTCTGGAGGGCCGGCCCCTTGAGCCTAGAGGAGGCCAGCGCGTATTCCACGATGGGGATCTGCGCCGGGTCGCTCTTGAAGATGCGGGCATTCTGCATCTGGGCTTGAAGCTCGTCCGGCAGGTTGCGGCGGGCGACGTTGAATTTCGTGATGGCGTCCTGCAGGGCCAGGTTGATGTCCCGGTTGAAGTCGAAGAACAGGAAAATCCGCATCGTCCCCTCCTGGCTGGTGGAGTAGATGCGGACGAGGCCCTCCGTCGTCGCCATCTCGCGCTCGATGATCTTGGTGAGCTGCTCCTCGACGACCTCGGCGTCGGCGCCGGGCCAGTCGGCGCCCACGAATATCCGGGGGTAGATGATGCGGGGCAGGAGGTCCACCGGCAGACGGTAGAGCGAGAAGAAACCCACCACGACCGCGCAGACCATCAGCATGATGGTCCCCACCGGCCGGCGGATGGAAAGCTGGCTCAGCGACACGGGGGGACTCCGGTCATTCGGTCACTACCCGCACCGGCGCGCCCTCCTTGAGCTGGCCGATGCCGCTCACAATGACCTTCTCGCCCGGCTTGAGCCCCTCGATGATCTCGACCCGCCCCTCGACGCTCTCCCCGAGCTTCACCTTCCGCTTCTGGGCCACGTGGCGCGGCCCCTGGGGCCGCTGGCCCTGGGCCGGGCGCTGGCCCTGCGCCTGCGCCTCGCCGGGGCCTCCGCGCGGGGGCCGGGGGGATTCGGCGCGCCGCTGGCCCGGGCCCGCGCCCCGGTCCGGCGGGGCCGGCGCCAGGAGGAACACGTGCCCCTCGCTCGGGCTGTTGTCGCTCCACTCGACCGCGTGGGTGGGGATGACGACGGTTTCGCGGCCGAGCTGGGGCTCGAAGGAAACCCGCGCGTGGAGGCCCGGGCGAAGCGTGCCGTCCGGATTGGGCAGCTCGACTTCGGTCAGGGCCTGCCGGGTGCGGGGATCGACCTGGGGGAAGATGACGGTGAGCTGGCCCTGGAAGCGCCGGCCCGGGTAGGCATCCAGCTCGACGACCGCGGGCTGATTCGGGCGCAGGCGGGGCAGCTCCAGCTCGCTCACCGGGGCGCGCATCCGGAGCGTGCTCACGTGCGCCAGGGTGAACATGTGGAATCGGGGCATGGCGAGATCGCCCGGCTCCATCTTCCGCTCCGTGATTACCCCGTTGATGGGGGAGCGGATCTCGAAGTACTCGAGCTGCGCCCGGAGGAGGTTCACCTTCTGGCGCATCTTCTCCACCTCGGCCCGCGCGCGGTTCAGCTCCGCCGAAACCTTGATCCACTCGTTCTGGCTCACGACGCCCGAGCGGTAGAGGGGCTCGCGCGACTTGGCGTTGGCCTCGGCCTCGCCGAGCTTCGCCCGCTCGGCGTCCATCTCGGCCCGTGCGAGGGCCAGCTCGATCCGGCGGGTGGTGTCGTCGAGATGCGCGAGGAGCTGCCCCTGCTTCACCTGCATCCCTTCCCGGACCAGGACCTCCTTCACCTGGCCCTCGGCCTGGGACATGAGCTTCACTTCGCTGAGGGGATAGAGCGTGCCGGTGGCGGTCACCTTGCGGCCGAGACGGCCCGAAACCGCCTCGACCACCAGGACGGGCAGGGGGCGGTCGCCCTGCTGAGGCCGGCCCGCCTGGGCGCCGGAGGCATGAAAAAGGGCCAGCGCGGAGACGAAAGCAAGGCAAACCGCGAGGCTTTTCACGGAAAGATGGTCTCCAAGGCCGACCCGCCGGGCCACCCGCCTTTCCCGGCGGCGTCTTTACCAACTAACGTATGAACTCCACAAATATATCACAGCGGGTGAAAAAAAGGCCTGGGCGCGGGACTGGCGGCCGGCTGGGGAGGCCCGTTCATCCTCCGATGGCGCTCATGGTGCGGGCGGGCTGGACGAATTCCTTCTGGCCGATCAAGTGGCCGGGCGTCTTGGTCCGCACCACCCCGGCGAGCCAGACCTTGATCTCCTCGTCGGAAGCCCCGCCGCGGAGGAGGGTCTTCAGGTTGTGCTCCACGGTGGAGAACAGGCAGGTCCGGACCATCCCCTCCGCTGTCAGGCGGAGGCGGTTGCAGGCTTGGCAGAAGGGCCGGGTGACCGAGGCGATGACCCCCACCTCCCCCTTCCCGTCCTTGTAGCGGTAGCGGGTGGCCGGGTCGGAGGGGTGGCCGCCCGTGAGCTCGAGCTCCCCCTCGGCCGAGAGCCCCTCCAGGATCTCCTCGGCCGTGAGCACCCTGCCCCTCTCCCAGGAGCGGTCCGCGTCGAGGGGCATGTACTCGATGAAGCGCACGATGTAGCCCGTCTCCCGCGCCCAGCGGGCGAAGCGGGGGAGCTCGGCCTCGGTCAGGCCCTTCACCGCCACGGCGTTGATCTTGATCGGGCTGAAGCCCGCCCGGGCGGCCGCCTCGATGCCCTCCATCACCTGCCTGAAGACGTTGCGGCGGGTGATGAGGAAGAACTTTTGCTCATCCAGGGTGTCCAGGCTGATGTTGATCCGCCTGAGCCCCGCCTCATAGAGCCTCCCGGCCACCTGGGGCAGCGAGACGCCGTTCGTGGTGAGGGCCAGGTCCATGTCCGGCTGGATCTCGAGCATCATGCGGATGAGCCGGTCGATGTCCTTGCGCAGAAGGGGCTCCCCGCCGGTCAGGTGGTAGCTCGCGAAGCCCAGCTCCGTGGTGATGCGCACCACCCGGGCGATCTCCTCGTAGGTGAGGACCTCCTCGTGCGGGAGCCATTCCATGCCCTCTTCCGGCATGCAGTAGAAGCACCGGAAGTTGCACCGGTCGGTCACCGAGATGCGCAGGTCGTCGTGGCCCCGGCCGTAGTTGTCGAACAGTTGGGGGGGCACTTCAGCCCTCCTGTGGCTGGGCGGGAGGGTCGAGGACCCTCCCGGTGAGTTCCGTGTCATAGCCGCCCAGCGCCCGTACGGCGCGGGCGAAATCCTCGTCCCGCAGGATGTCCACCAGCCTGCGGATGGGCTCCGTCTCCCAATGCTCGGCCGGGACGACGAAGTCGAACCGCTCCCCGCCCAGGGGGACGAAGTCCAGGCCCAGCATCCGGGCCGCGGCCAGGATGCCCAGGCCCGCGTCGGCACGGCCCGCCGAAACCGCCATCGCGACCGCGACGTGGGTGGTTTCCACCCGGTCGTAGCCGCGCACCCGGGCGGGCTCGATGCCCGCCTTCGCCAGCAGGTGGTCGAGCAGCACCCGAGTGCCCGCGCCGAGCTGGCGGTTGGCGAGGGTGACGCCCGGCCGGGTGAGGTCGGCCACCGAGGCGATCCGCTTCGGGTTCCCCGGCGGGACCATGATGCCCTGCTCGCGCTGGACGAAGTTCACCACCACCACCTCGCGGCCTTTGAGGTAGCGGCGGATATAGCTCCAATTGTACTCCCCCGTCTTGGGGTCCAGAAGGTGGCTCCCCGCCAGGTGGGCCTCCCCGTTCCTCACGGCGATGAGCCCCGCCATCGAGCCCACCGCCGAGGCCGAGAGGCTCACCCCCCGGAAGCGCCGGCGCAGCTCCCCCGCCAGGAGGTCCAGGGCGTTGTCGTGGCTCCCCGCCATGAGGATGTTGCCCCGCACCTCGGCCCGGGGCCTAAGCAGCTCGACCCGCACCCGCTCGCCCGACTCCACTCCCTCGGCGTTCGGGGGGATCCGGACCACGCCGTCCGACTCGATGAGGCTGCTGATGACGCTCGCTCCCCGCTTCGCCGGGAGGGCCATCAGCCGCCCCCCCACTTCCCCGAGCTTGACCCGCAGGAACTCCTCCATCCCCAGGTGGGAGGCGCTCTTCCGGCTCAGCACGGCTTCCGCCGCCTCCTCTTCGACGGGAACGGTTCCCTCCAGGTGGGCCATGAGGGGCCGGACGAACTCCTGGGCCGCGATGGCGGCCGAAACCGGATAGCCCGGGACGCCGATG
Source organism: Candidatus Tectomicrobia bacterium (assembly GCA_016192135.1). Taxonomy (NCBI): domain Bacteria; kingdom Pseudomonadati; phylum Candidatus Tectimicrobiota; species Candidatus Tectimicrobiota bacterium. Next base: position 96,778 of record JACPUR010000004.1, read on the forward strand.
ACGGGCTTCGCCGCGCCCGAGGCCGTCCGGCAGACGCCCATCACGGTGGGCTTGCCGGGGAAGATGGCCACCCCGTGCACGAAGAGCTCCCCGAGCCGCTGGACGATGGCGGAGGTGTAGTCCTCCCGCCCGGCCGAGGAGCCCGCGTTGACGAGCACGATGTCGGCCCGCTCCAGCGCCTCCCTCACGGCGGCCTCGATGGCCTCGAGGCGGTCCGCCACGATGGGCCAGGCCAGGGGTTCGCCCCCCCACTGCTCGATGCAGCCCGAGAGCACCACCGAGTTGAACTCGATGAGCTGGCCCGGCTGGGGCGTCCTTCCGGCGGGCACCAGCTCGTCCCCGGTGGGAATGACGGCCACGTGCGGCTTCCTCCGGACGCTCACCCGGGCCACCCCGGCCGCGAGGAGCCCGCCCAGGTCGAAGGGCCGGAGGCGGTGTCCGGGCGGCAGGAGGAGCTGGCCCTCGACCATGTCCTCCCCCGCCACCCGCACGTGGGACCAGGGTGCCACGGCGGCCTCGATCTGGATCAGGCCGGGCTCGGGCTCGTGGACGTGCTCGGCCATCACCACGGCGTCGGTGCCCGGCGGGAGCGGATCCCCCGTGTCCACCGGGTAGGCGTCAGCGTTCAACCTCAGGTTGAGGGGCCGCACCGGCGAGGCGCCCGAGGTGGCCTCGGAGCGCAGCGCGTAGCCGTCCATCGCGGCCGCGTGGAAGTGCGGGCTCGAGAGCGCCGCATGGACCACCTCCGCCGTCACCCGCCCGAGCGCGCGCGCGACCTCCACCTCCTCGGCCGGGAGGGAGGCCGCGGGCCCCGCCTTCTCCAGCAGGCGCGCGAGGGCCTCCTCCCGGGGGATGTTCTCCAGGTAGAGCTTCCGCCCCGCCATGGGGAGGGAGGTCTCGTTCATGGCCGCTCCGTCCGCATCAGTAGAGGGTCACCTGCACATCCGTCCCGGCCGGGAGCCCCTCGCGCTCCAGCGGGAGGGTGAGGAAGCCGTCCGCCCGGGTCAGGGTCGAGATCATGGCCGAGCTCCCCATGAGGGGATGGGCCACGAGGAGGCCGTCCTTCCGCTCCAGGGTGACGCGCACCAGATCCTCCCGCCCGGGGGCGGAGGGGAGGTTCCGCGCCAGCCGCGCCGTCACCCGGCCCGCCTCGGCGGCGAAGGAGTCGGCCTCCCCCATCAACTGCCGGAGGATGGGCCGGACGAAGGCATGGAAGATCATCAGCGCCGACACCGGATGGCCGGGAATCCCCACCACCGCCTTGTCCACGCTTCCGCGCCGGATGCGCCCGATGATGGTGGGCTTCCCCGGCTTGATCGAGATGCCGTGAACCAGCACCCCCGGCTCCCCCAGGGAGTCGATGGCCTCGACGGTGTGGTCGCGCGCCCCCATCGAGCTCCCGCCCGAGATGAGCACCACATCCGCCCGCTCGGCGGCCCCGCGGAGCCGCGCCTGGATGGCGGGGAGATCGTCCGGGAGGATGTCCTCCGTCTCGGGGATCCCCCCCGCCTCGACCACGGCGGCGGCGAGGGAGAAGCGGTTGATGTCCCGCACCTGCCCGGGCCGGGGCTCGGCGCGCGGGTCCACCAGCTCGTCCCCCGTCGGGAGAATGGCCACCCGGGGGCGGCGCCGCACCTTGAGCAATACGACCCCCACCCCGGCGAAGGCGCCGATGTCCTGGCTGCGCAGGCGGCGGCCCGCCGGGAGGATGACCTCCCCCTTCCGCAGGTCGTCGCCCGGGGCGAGCACGTTCTCCCCCGCCGAGACGGGACGCCGAACCTCGAGCGTCCCCTCGTCGGGCCGGGAGGTGTGCTCGTCCATGATCACGGCGTCCGCGCCCTCCGGGATCATCCCCCCGGTACTCACCCGCGCCGCCCGGCCCCGGCCCACCTTGAACCCGGGCGCCTCCCCCATCCGGACCTCGCCCGCGATCTCCAGGTAGGCGGGGACGGACTCCCCCGCCCCGAAGGAGTCGGCCGCCTGGATGGCGTAGCCGTCCATGGTGGCGCGGGGGAAGTCCGGCAGGTCGGCCGGGCTCCGCACCTCCCCCGCCAGGATGCGCCCCACGGCCTCGAAGGCGGGCACCTCCTCCGCCGGCAGGGGGGCGAACCCCTGGACGGCCCGCATCGCCTCGGCCGGGGACACGACCTTGAAGAACTCCACTCGGCTGCCTCCATCCGTCCGGCGGGCCAACAGAAAAGCCAGCCGCCGCTCGCGCGGGGCTGGCTCGACCTTCGCGGGCGCCCGCTCCCCCCTCGGGGAGGCGGCGCCCGTTGCCCGCCCAGCGCTCCTTTCCATGACCGGGAGGCCCCGCCGTTTCCAGCGGAACCCTGTCGGCGGAACGCCCGGTACCCTCCGGGAGGGCTTAGGGCGGGCCGCTCGGAGCGCGGTCCCGGGATTCCTTAGCTGTGGCCCGCGCCCGGGGAGCCCCCGCCCTCCTGCTTGCCGGAGACCTGGGTCTTCTCGGGCTTCTCGGGCTCGTCGCTCATGCCCTGCTTGAAGCTCTTGATGCCCTTGGCGAGCCCTGAGCCGATCTCCGGAAGGCGCTTGGCCCCGAAGACCAGGACGGCGATCGCCAGGATGATCAGAAGCTCGGGAAAACCGATTGCCGGGAACATAGCTGCTCGCTCCTCGATCTTCTCAGGCCGCGGCCTCCGCGTACACCTGGGTGGCGGCGGCCACGGCGCGGCCCACGGAGTCAGTATACCCCATCTGGCGGCAGATTACCTCCAGGGCCGAGAGGAGGTAGACCACGTTGGCCTGGGTGGCTCCGTGGCCCATCATGCCGATACGCCAGATCTTCCCCGCCACGGCGCCCAAACCGCCCCCGATCTCGATGTCGAACTCGTTCAGGAGGCGCTTGCGGATGGCCCCGTCGTCCATGCCCGGCCTGAGGCTCACGGTGTTGAGGGTGGGGGTGCGGAAGCCCTCCTGGGCGAACATGGAGAGCCCCAGGGCCTCGGCCCCCGCCTGGAGGGCCCGGCTGGCCCGGGCGTGGCGGGCGAAGCGCTTCTCCAGGCCCTCGTCGAAGACGATCCGCAGGGCCTCCCGGATGGCGTAGTTCATGGTGATGGGGCCGGTGTGGTGGTAGACCCGCTCCTGGCCCCAGTACTTCTCCACCATGGTCACGTCGAAATACCAGCTCTTGACCTTGCTCTTGCGCTCGCGGGCCTTGCCCAGGGCGCGTTCGCTGAAGGTGATGGGCGCCAGGCCCGGCGGACAGGAGAGGCACTTCTGGGTGCCGCTGTAGGCGAGTTCGATCCCCCACTTGTCCAGCTCGACGGGCACCCCCCCCAGGGAAGTGACGCAGTCCAGCAGGAGGAGCGCCCCGTGCTTGCGGCACATAGCGCCGATCTCCTCCATGGGCTGGAGGACCCCGGTGCTCGTCTCGGCGTGGACGATGCCCACCAGCACCGCGTCGGGGTGGGCGCCCAGGGCTTTCTTCACGTCCTGCGGGTCGATGGGCCTGCCCCAGGGCGCCTCGACGCGGATGACCCGGGCGCCGTAGCGGCCGGCCACGTCGGCCATGCGCTCGCCGAACACCCCGTTGACACAGATGATCGCCTTCTCGCCCTCCTCGACCATGTTGCAGACCGAGGCCTCCATGGCGGCGCTGCCCGTGCCCGAGACCGGGAAGGTGACCCGGTTCTTGGTGTTGAAGAGCCCGCGCAGCATCTGCTGGCAGTCGTCCATCACGGCCAGGAAGTCGGGGTCCAGGTGGCCCACGACGTGGGTGCTCATCGCCTTGAGGACCCGGGGGTGCACGGGGCTGGGGCCGGGGCCCAGGAGCAGGCGCAGATGGGGGTTCAACTCGCCGATCGTCATTGAGTCCTCGCATGGCTGGGGAAAAAAGCCCCGGCGCCCTCGGGAGCCGGGCAGGCGGGAAAACGGGCGGCATCCTAGCACACGGAAGGAGGCGCGGAAATGCCCGGAGGCCCACTCCGCCGGGCGGACGGAGGGGCCTCCGGGGAGGATCCGGGGACTGTTCCAGGAAGGCGGAGCTTAGGACCCCAGGTTGACCACCACCGATTTGACCTCCAGGTACATCTCGAGGCCCTCGCGGCCGCCCTCGCGGCCGAGGCCGCTCTGCTTGAAGCCGCCGAAGGGGATCTCGTGGGTGTAGCCAGCGGCGTCGTTCACCCCGATGAGCCCGTAGTCGAGCTGCTCGGTCACGCGGACCACCCGCGACATGTCCTTGGTGTAGAGGTAGCAGGCGAGGCCGAAGATGGTGTCGTTGGCCCGGCGGATGAGCTCCTCCTCGGTCTTGAAGGTGAGGATGGGGGCCACGGGGCCGAAGATCTCCTCCTGGCAGACCGGCCAGTCGTCCTTCACGTCCACCATGACGGTGGGGGCGTAGAAGTAGCCCTTCGCGTAGGCGCCCTCGCGCATGTAGTCGCCGCCCGCCAGCACCTTCGCGCCCCGCTTCTTCGCGTCCTCCACCAGGGCGTGGATCCCCTTGCGGGTCTCCTCGTTGATGAGGGGGCCCACCTGCATCCCCGGCTCGAAGCCCGGCCCCACCTTGAGGGCCTTCACCTTCGCGACGAAGGCCTCGGTGAACTTCTGGGCGATGCTCTCCTGGACGTAGATGCGGTTCGCGCAGATGCACGACTGGCCGCCGACCCGGAGGTATTTGATGGCCACCGCGCCGTCCACGGCGGCGTCGAAGTCGGCGTCATCGAAGACGATGAAGGGCGCGTTCCCGCCCAGCTCGAAGGTGATGCGCTTGATCTGCCTCGCCGCCTGCTCCATGAGGGCCTTGCCCACCTCGGTGGAGCCGGTGAAGCCGATCTTCTTCACCTTGGGATTCTCCATCATCTCGGCCGCCATGGGCCGCGACTTGGAGCCGGTCACCACGTTCAGCACCCCGGGCGGGATGCCCGCCTCGTGGCAGGCACGGGCGATGGCCAGGGCGGTGAGCGGGGTGGCCGAGGCGGGCCGCAGCACCACCGTGCAGCCCGCCGCCATGGCGGGGGCGATCTTACGGGTGATCATGTTCGCCGGGAAGTTCCAGGGGGTGATGGCCCCCACCACCCCGACCGGGCTGGCCTGCACCCACAGGCGCTTGTTCTTGAAGGGGGAGGGGACCGTCTCCCCGTAGGCGCGGCGCGCCTCCTCGGCGTACCAGTTGAAGTAGCCTATGGAGAAGCCGACTTCCCCCTTCGACTCGGCGAAGGGCTTGCCGTTCTCGAGCGTCATGAGGCGGGCGATCTCCTCGAGGCGCTCGCTCATCTGGGCCTCGGCCTTCCGGAGGAGCGCCCCCCGCTCCTTGCCCGGGGTGGAGGCCCAGCCGGGGAAGGCCGCGTGGGCCGCGTCGATGGCCCTCCGCACCTCGGGGACGCCCCCGTCGGCCACCGTGGCCACCAGGTTGCCGTTGGCCGGGTCGCGGACCTCGAACCGCCCCCTCCCCTCCGCCTCGACCCATTGGCCGTTGATGTACATGGAGTAATGCTCGGCGCACATGGCGGCCTCCTTGGGCCCGCCGCGCGCCCCTCCGAAAGGGCGCCGATGGGCCGGCTTGAGGTTCCCGCCCGCGGGCCGGGACGGAACATCCGCGGGATGGCCGCGGCCTTGCCGCGCGCGAGCGGATGGGAACTACCGGTGGTTGCCGTTCTCCTTCATCACCGCCTGGACGAAATCGAATCCCAGCAGGGCGAGGACGAAAACCACGATGATCGCCAGGGGGACGGACTTCAGGCTGACCGCATAGATACCCAAGAACAGGGCGACCAGGACGATGCCAATCAGGCTGTTGACGATGTTTCCCACAGTATCCGGAGCCTCCATGGTGCCCCGCGGCTCTCGCGCTCCGCCCGGGGGCGGCACCTGCCCCGGCGGCTCTCCATCCGCCTTCCCCGTCCCGCCCTCATCCCCCCTCGACCGAGCGCGCCAGCCAGCCGGCCGTCCGGAGGAGTTGGGCGTCCCCGCCCTTGGAGGCCACGAGCTGCGCCCCGATGGGCAGCCCGCCGGACCCCTCGAGGATGGGAAGGCTCACCGCCGGCAGCCCGCAAAGGGTCCAGAGCGTGCAAAACACCGGGCTCCCCGTGGACTCCAGGCCCCGGGGCGCCTCGCCGGTGGCCGCGGGCGTGAGAATGGCATCATACCACTTCAATATCTCGTCCAGGATGCGGACCAGGAGGAGCCGCCCCTCAAGGGCGCGGTTGTAGTCCACGGCCGGCACCTTCTGCCCGCGCTCGATCATCTCCCGGAGGATGGGGCTCAGCTTTTCCTTGCCGTGGGCGTATTCCCGCTCGAAGTTCCGGGCGAGGTCCGGCTCCAGGATCATCCGGTGCCATTCCACCGCGTTGCCGAAGACCTCGGGGAGCTGCACCTCCTCCGCGTCCTCCCCCAAGTGCTCCATCAATTCGGCGAAGGCGGCGCGGGTGTCCTCGTCGGCCTTCTCCCACACCGGGGTCTTGATAAAGGCCAGGCGGGGCGGCAGGGGGGGCTCCGAGGCCACCGCCTGGACCAGGGAGGGCCGTGCCCGGGGCAGCGTGTCGGGGTCGTGCTCGTCGTACGCCATCATCGGCTCCGCGGCGAGCGCCACGTCCTCGAGGGTGCGCCCGAACACGCCGACGTGGTCCAGCGGCCGCGACTGCTGGAGCATGTGGTGGCGGGAGATCAGCCCGTGGGAGGGCTTGTAGCCGTAAATCCCGCAGTAAGAAGCAGGGCGGAGGGTCGAGCCGTTAGTCTGGGTCCCGATGGCCACGGGCACCATGCCCGCCGCGACGGCCGCGGCCGAGCCGCTCGAGGAGCCCCCCGGGGTCCGCTCGGGGTCGCGCGGATTCCGCGTCTTTCCCGGGGAGTAGACGGCCAGCTCGGTCGTGACGGTCTTGCCCATGATGACGGCCCCGGCCTGGCGGAGCAGGGCCACCGCCGTGGCGTCGGCCAGGGGCTGCCGGCCGGCGTGGAGGACGGTACCGTCCTCGGTGGGCATGTCGTGGGTGTCGAAGATGTCCTTGACGCCGACCGGCACCCCGTGGAGCGGACCGAGGGCCCGGCCTTCCTTCCGGGCCAAGTCCGCCGCGCGCGCCTGGGCGAGGGCCAAGCCGCGGTCCAGGAAGGCCCAGGCGCCCACCCGCTCCTCCAGCGCCGCGGTATGGTCCAGGCAGGCCTGCACCAGCTCCTCGGAGGCGATCTGGCCGGAGCGGATGGCCTCCGCCGCCTGGCCGGCCGTCATCTGGATAAGTTCCATGCTCTTCCTAGGTGGGAATGGCCCCCAAGAAGCGCGGGGCAAGCGCTATTTTGCAACTCCGTAGACTTGATCGGGCAGCCACATGGCGATTCCCGGGAAGATGTAGAGCAGCACCATGGAAATAATCACCATGACCATGAACGGCATGGCCCCCCGGAAGATATCCGCCAACGAAACATGCGGAGGGGCGATTCCCTTGAGGTAGAAGCACGCCATGGCCATCGGAGGACTCAGAAATGCGGTCTGGAGATTGAGGGCCACCAGGATGCCGAAAAAAAGGGGATCGATCTTGAAGTGATCCACCAGCGGCAAAAAGATGGGCACGAAGATGATGATGATTTCCGTCCACTCAAGCGGCCAGCCCAGCAGGAAGATGATGACCTGCGCCACAAGGAGGAACTGGAAGGGCGACAAATTCAACCCCTCGACGAACTGCTTGATGAAGGCTTCCCCCCCCAAATACGCGAACACGGAGGCGAAGGTCGCCGAGCCGACGAAGAGCCAGCACACCATGGCCGAGGTACGCACGGTGAGGAAGACCGACTCTTTCAGGCGCTCCCAGGTGAGCTCCCGGTAGCCCGCGGCGAGCAGCAAGGCGCCGCCCGACCCCACCGCCGCGGCCTCCGAGGGCGTTCCAAAACCAAAAAGGACGGCCCCCAGAACCCCGATGATGAGAACCGAAAGCGGGACGAACGACGTGATGAGCAACCAGGCAACCTGAAGAAAAGGGATATCCGACTCTTCCTTGGGGGGCTTCGGGGCGAGGGAAGGGTTCAGGATGGCCCTGCCCACCACGTAGAGAATATAGAGGCTGGTCAGCAAAAGCCCCGGGAACATGGCGCCCGCGTAAAGCCTGACCACGGAGATGCCGCTCGTGGCGCCATAGACGATGAGCAGGATGCTCGGGGGGATCAGGATGCCCAGGCAGCCGCCCGCGCAGATGACGCCGGCGGACAGCTTGTGGTCGTAGCCCGCCCGCAGCATGGCGGGGTACGCGAGCAGCCCCATCAACGTCACCACGGCGCCGACGATGCCGGTGGCCGTGGCGAACAGGGCGCACGTCGCAAGCGAGGCCACCGCCAAGGAGCCGGGCACCCTGTTCGCCGCGATGCTCATGCTGTAGAAGAGCCGGTCAATGATGTTGGCGCGCTCGACGATGTAGCCCATGAAGAGAAACAGCGGGATCGCCACCAGGACATCGTTCGTCATCACGGAGTAGGTTTGGTTCACGAGGAGATCGAAGATCCGGTTCGCGAAGATGTTCTGCATCTGGTCGGGCAAGGCGTAGGCGTAGTAGCCGAAAGCCACCCCCAGGGCCATCAGGGTGAAGCAGATGGGGAAGCCCAGCATGATGAGGAAGATGAAGATTCCCAGTTGAACGAGGGCGACTTCGGGATTGCTCATCCGCCGGCCCCCTTCGCTTTTTCGGCCTCCCGCCGCTTCCTGGCTTCGATCGCGGCCCTGAGCGCGACGTCCGTCTCCTCCACGTCGTGCAGCCGGGGCGGCCACTCTCCCGTCCTCAGGCAAATGGCGCAGCGGATGATCTGGGCGATCCCCTGGAGCAGAAGGAAAAAAGCCGCGACCGGGATCACCGTCTTGAGGGGAGAAACCGGCACCCCCACCGGGCTATTGATGCTGATCTCGCCGACCGGGCCGGCCGGGCCATAAGGCCTGTAACTCCAGGACTCCCGGGCAAAGTCGTACCCGGAATACACCAAGGCCAGAACGCCGGGGAAGAAAAATATGATGTACAGCACGAACTCGACTCCCGCCTGGACGCGCGGGGGCCAAAGACGGAAGAGAAAATCCGCGCGCACATGACTATCCCGCGAGAGGGCGTATGCCCCTCCCATCATGAACAGCGTGCCGTACATGATGTAGCTGACGTCGAAGGCCCAAGCTGTGGGATTGCGAAATATCTTGCGGAGGATGACTTCGTAGCAAACGGCGAGCGTCAGCAACAGGATGCACCAGGCGAAGGCGTGACCGACCTTCAGGCTGAGGCTGTCGATGTACAGGAGAACCCTCTGCATGCGGACGCTCTCTCAAGGGGGGGCGGGTCCTCACGCGGGCGGGGCGGCGCATGGGCGCCGCCCCGCTGCGCGCTGGCAAGGTTCTTTCCGGTTCCGGGCCGCGGCCTAGACGAAGCCGAGCTTCCCGAAGTGGTGCTCGTACGCCAGCTTGTAGTCGGCCGAGTTGAACAGCTCGTAGTAGGCCACTCGCTTCGAGAAGGCCTTCTGCGACGCCGTCACCTTTTTGAAGAACTCGTCCTTCTCCAGCTCCGGCATGATCTTGTCCCAGGCCTTGAGCTGGTCCTGCATGACCGCGGTCGGCGTGCGGATGATCTTGACCCCCGCCTTATCCCGCAGCCACTCGAGGTCGGCCGAGTAGCGGTCGAGCCCCTTCCAGTAGTTGTTCGAGGAGGCCGCCTCGGCCGCGTACTTGAGGATGGCCTGGTGCTCCTTGGGGAGGGAGTTGTACTTGGCCTTGTTGAAGATGATCTCGAAGAACTCCGCCGCCTGGTGGTAGCTGCCCATCATGTAGACCTTGCTCACGTCCTGGGCGCCGAAGGAGCGGTCGGAGGTGGGGTTGTTGAACTCGAACGCCTCGATGACGCCGCGCTCGAGCGCGGGGACGATCTCGCCGCCGGGGAGCTGGGTCACCTTGACGCCCATCGCCTGGAACAGGTCGGCCGCGAGTCCCACCGTCCGGTACTTGAGGCCCTCCATCTGCTTGGCGTCCGTGATGGGGGTCTTGAACCATCCGAGCGGCTGGGTCGGCATCGGCATGCAGAAGAACCCGACGGTGTTGAGGCCCAGCTTCTCGATGAGCTCTTCGTAGAGCTTCTGGCCGCCGCCGTAGGCGATCCAGGCGAGGATGTGGTGGGCGTTCTGCCCGAAGACGGGCCCCGTCCCGAACAGCGAGGCCGCCTTGCTCTTGCCGTACCAGTAGACCGTCACCTGGTGGCCCGCGTCGAGCACCCCCCGGTGCACGGCGTCCTGGACGCGGAAGGCCTTCACCACGGCCCCCTCGACCAGATAGTCGATCTTGAGCCGCCCTCCGGCCATCTCGTTGACGCGCTTCACGTAGTCTTCGGCGAATTCGTTGAAGATGTCCTTCGCGCCCCAGGCTCCCTGCATCTTCAGCGTGACCGTCTGTGCCCGGGAAACCATCGGCGCTTCCACCGCCTTGGGAGCGGAGGCGGGAGGAGTGGCCGGCGCGGATTTCCTGCCGGCCGCGTAGCCGACGACCCCCCCGGCGATGAGGCCTCCTACGCCCGCGATGACCGATCGGCGGGAAATCCCGGCATTGCCTTTCGCTTTCTGCCCCTCGGGTGCCATCTCGAAACCCTCCTTAGAAACAGAAACGCCCCCTCACCGCGCCATCGAAACACGCAGCAAAAAGATGCGGGCCCCCATGCCCCTGCCTTCCCCTCTCCCTGCAGGGAGGGGGGAGAGAAAAGAGTTCGCCTAAGAGGCCGCTGCAATTCACATAAAAGAGATGATCGCTTATACTTTAAGCACATCAAGGGTGTCAAGAAATAAACCCTTGAGGGCCGGGTTCTGTTCCCGGCCCTGGGCCATTCCCTCCCGAGCCGTCTTCGGCCGGTGAGGCTCCGGGCGGCGTTCTGGTGGAATTCATCCGCTTCGGTCCTTTTCCCGGAACAGGAGGGACGCCCGTGCGCGCCGCATTCGCCCTGATAGAAGTGGAGCCCGGCCGGGCCGAGGCCGTGGCGGATTCTCTCATCGAGATCGAGCCCGTCCACGAGGTCTATTCCATCAGCGGGGAGTACGACATCCTGGCCAAGCTGGTGGTGGAGTCCATGGACGACGTGCCGGGCATCATCACCGGGCGCATCCAGCGGATCCCGGGCCTGCGGCGGAGCCACACCCTCCTCGCCTTCAGCGCCTTCAAGTAGCCTCCTGCGCCTCTCCGGCGGGCCGCCGGTCCGGGGGGCCTGCGCGCCTGGAGGCGGGCGGCGTCCTGTGAGAGAATCCCGCCGGGTCCACCCCAGCCATCATCCCGACTTATCGACCGGAGGAAATAGAATGCCGAAGATGACCGGCGCCCAATACCTCGCCGAGGCGCTCAAGGGCTACGGCGTCACCCATCTGTTCCACGTCCCGGCCATCCTGCGCCGCACCATGGTGGAGATGGAGGAGCGCACCCAGATCAACCGCGTGGTCACCCACGGGGAGAAGGCCGCCGCCTACATGGCCGACGGCTACGCCCGCGCCTCGGGCCGTCCCGGGGTGTGCGGCGCCCAGGTCATCGGGGCCCTCAACCTGGCCGCCGGCCTGCGGGACGCTTGGCTCGCCCGCTCCCCCGTCATCGCCTTCACCGGGGGCCGCTCCGCCGCCACCAAGTTCCGGGGCGTGTACCAGGAGGTGGACGACGTGCCCTCCTTCGAGCCCGTGACCAAGTTCAACGCCACGGTGGACAACGTGGCCCGCATCCCGGACATGCTCTGCCAGGCCTTCCGCGCCGCTACCACGGGCTCGCCCGGGCCGGTGCACCTCCAGTTCGCCGGGAACGAGGGCCAGCTCGACGCCGAGGAGGCGGACATGGAGGTGCGCGTCGAGCCCGAGTTCTCCCGCGTGTCGCCCTTCCGGCCCGAGCCCGACCCGGCCAAGGTGCGCGAGGCGGCGAGGCTCCTCGGCGCGGCCCGGAAGCCCGTCATCGTCGCGGGCGGCGGGGTGCGCGCCTCGGGCGCCTCGAAGGAGCTCCTCGAGCTCGCCGAGAAGCTCCAGATCCCCGTCGCCACCTCCCTGAACGGGAAGGACTCCATCCCGGCCAGGCACCCCCTCTCGGTGGGGGTGGTGGGCACCTACTCCCGCAAGAGCGCCAACCGGGTGGTGAAGGAGGCGGACCTCGTCTTTTTCGTGGGCTCTTCGGCGGGAGGCATGGCCACCCACTTCTGGGCCGTCCCCCCCATCGGCACCCCGGCCATCCAGCTCGACATCGACCCCATGACCCTGGGGCGCAACTACCCCCTGAAGGCCGCCGTCAACGGGGACGCCAAGGTCTCCCTCAAGAAGCTGGCCGAGGCCGCCGACCCCTCGACCGCCGCCTCGCGCAAGCCCTGGGTCGAGCGCGCCCAGGCCATCGTCAAGGAGTTCTATGAGGAGTACGCCCCGCTCCTCAACTCCGAGCAGGTGCCCATGCGGCCCGAGCGCATCTGCAGGGAGCTCTCGGAGCACCTTCCCTCGGACGCCATCGCGGCGGTGGACACCGGCCACTCCGGCATGTGGATGGGGGGCATGTGGGACCTGAAGCAGGGCCAGGGCTACATGCGCAGCGCCGGCCACCTGGGCTGGGCCTTCCCGGCGGCCTTGGGCGCCAAGTGCGGCGCGCCGGAGCGGCCCGTCCTCTGCTTCACCGGGGACGCCGGCTTCTACTACCACATCGGCGAGGTCGAGACGGCCGCCCGCTGGAACATCAACGCCGTCATCCTGGTGAACGACAACCGCTCCGGCAACCAGTCCAAGCGCGGCTTCGACCGCGCCTACGGCGGCCAGCAGACCAAGAAGGGCTTCGAGCTCTGGGGCTTCAACGAGGTGAACCTGGCCAAGGTGGCCGAGAGCCTGGGGGCGACCGGCATCCGGGTCGAGAAGCCGGGCGACCTCAAGGGCGCCCTCGACAAGGCCTTCTCCATCAAGAAGGGCCCCGTCGTCCTCGACGTCATCAGCGACATCGACGCCGCCGCGCCGCTGGCGTTCAGCTAATCCTCAAAGGCAAGAAAACGGAGGGGGGAGCTAATGCTCCCCCCTTTCCGTTGACGAGTTGTTGTTAGACTTCTTGCGAGCATAGACCCACCATAACGCATTCGGAACATTTTGGATGTTGCGGTCGACACCATTTTCTCCCTATTTCCCACAATGGCGCATCCAGTTTGCCAGGATAAGTAGGGTAGAGTCTTCTTGCCGCCTGAATGGCCTCGTGGTCTGTGTCGCCATGTGTAAATCCGAGTCTTCGCAATACCCGTCTGGTATGAACATCGGGTTTAATGTCAAGAAAAGCTAATTCGCTCGCGTCGAATACAATTTCATTAAGCCTCTCAAGAAGCAATATGATCATTGTGGCAATCCCTGGACCGACTTCTTTAATTTCCTGCAATCGACGATGCGTATCCCACGCCTTTCTCCCAATCCAGATATTTCGAGTATCGCCCTGATAATTGTTACAGACTAAGAGGGCCGCTGAAATAAAAGCACGCGCGGCTTTGCGAGGGTATCTGGGCTTGCCTTTAATCTGTTGAATAACTGCCAACAACTCATCTTCCGACATCTTGGCCATTTTGCATGGATCCAAATGGCCCAACAAACCTCTAATCTTTGCAGGAATCTGCCAGATACTTTCTGCGGGACGACCGCGGTCTATAGAGGAGGCGAGCAAGAATCCAAACGGATCATCTCTAAGCAGATTCCCCACAAATTTATCAGAAGCAAAAACAAGCTCATTGGCCCCAACAGTCTCACCAAACGTAAGCAGTTTGCTTACTACATCGGCTTCATTTACCTCCATTATCCTACTCCCCGTCCAGCGGGATGTTCTCGTAGTCGGGGATGGCGCCCGAGCCCTTTTTCGCGGCGAGGGACTTGCGGCGGAACTCCATCACGAGCTCGCCCCGCTGGTTGTGGGCGCGGGTCTCGATGGTGACGACGCCCCGGTCGGGCTTGCTCCGGGACTCGCGCTTTTCCACCACCACGCTCTCGGCGTAGAGGGTGTCGCCGGCGAAGACGGGGGCGGGCATCCGGATGTGCTCCCACTCCAGGTTGGCGATGGAGCGGTAGGACATGTCCGTCACCGTCATGCCGGTCACGATGGCGAGGGTGAGGGCCGAGTTGACGATGGGCCGGCCGAAGGGTGTCTTCGAGGCGTAGTGGCGGTCGAAGTGGATGGGGTGGGTGTTGTTCGTGAGGAGGGTGAACCAGGTATTGTCGGACTCCAATATGGTGCGGCCCGGGCGGTGCTTGACGACCTCGCCCACCACGAAGTCCTCGTACCAGCGGCCCATCTGGAACTCGGGCATGGGGGTTCCCTCCTGCGAAGATGAAGGAGACGCCGCGCCACAGGATTTTCATCTGTAGGGGCGTTCCATGGAACGCCCCTACGCAGAACGGCCTTACGGCGTGTTTCTCCTACGCCGGGTACTTCTCCAGGAGACGCCGCGCGATGATGAGGCGCTGGATCTCGTTCGAGCCCTCGCCCACGGTCAGGAGCTTGCAGTCGCGGAAGTAGCGCTCGACCGGGAGCTCCTGGATGAAGCCCATCCCACCGTGCACCTGGATGGCCTCGCTCGCGCAGAATTCCGCCGTCTCGGAGGCGAAGAACTTGGCCATCCCGGCCTCGAGGTCGCTGCGCTTGCCCGCCGCCTTGAGGCTCGCGGCCTGGTAGGTGAGGAGCTTCGAGGCCTCGATGCGGGTGGCCATCTCGGCCAGCTTGGCGGCGATGAGCTGGTGCTGGGCCAGGGGCTTCCCGAAGGTCTCGCGCTGCTGGGCGTAGCGGACGGAGTCCTCGAAAGCGGCCCGCGCGAGGCCCACGCTCCGCGCGGCGACGTTGATGCGCCCGCCCTCCAGGGCGCTCATGATCATGGGGAAGCCCTCGTTCTCCTTCCCGAGCAGGTTCTCCAGGGGCACGCGGGCGTCCTGGAAGATGAGCTCGCTCGTCCGGATCCCCCGGTAGCCCAGCTTCTTCAGGTGGCGGCCCACCTTGAAGCCGGGCGCCCCCTTGTGGACGAGGAGGCAGGAGATGCCCTTGGCCTTGGGGAGGCTCGGGTCGGTGCGCACGAAGGTGCTGAACATGGTGCCGTGCCCGGCGTTCGAGATGAACATCTTGGTGCCGTTCACCACCCAGCAGTCGGCCTCTTTTCGGGCCGAGGTCTTGAGGGCGGCGGCGTCCGAGCCCGAGCCGGGCTCGGTCAGGGCCATGCCCGAGTGCCACTCCCCCGTCGCCATCCTGGGCAGGTAGGTGCTCTTCTGCTCCTCGGTGCCGTAATTCAGGATCATCCAGGCGGTCATCATGTGGGTGCCGAGGATGCCGCCCAGGCTCATCCACCCGACCGAGAGCTCCTCCATCAGGATGGCGTAGCACACCTCGTCCATCCCGCCCCCGCCGTAGCGCTCGGGGATGGTGAAGCCGAAGAAGCCCAGCTCGCGCATCTTCCGGGCGAGGGGCTCGGGATACTCGTCCGCCAGCTCGTACTCCATCGCGACGGGCCGGACCTCGCGGTCCACGAAGTCCTTCACCATCTGGCGCACGCTGCGCTGGAGGTCGGTCTCCTCGAAGTTCACGTCCTCTCCTTCGCGCGAATGACTCGGAAATCCCGGGAAGGCCCGACCTTACACCACCGCTTTCCGGCCCGGCAAGGCGCGGCGGCCCTCGGGCCCGCCCGGGCGGGGGCCCCGCTATTTCAGAGGCGGGACGAGGGCCACGCTATCCGGCTGGGTGCGTCGCGAACCGCGCTATTTTGCGGGGCGCGGCGCCGGCTGCGCCACGAGCCGCACCCTCACCCGCACCGCGTCGCTCCCGGGCATGAGGAGGAGGGTCGCGGGACGCGCCATGTCGAACTCGGAGAGCCGGACCTCCCCCTCCCCCCGCAGGTAAAGCTCGGCCCCCGTGTCGGCGATCTGGAACCGGAGGGAGACCCGCCGCTCCACGCCGTGGAGCGAGAGGACCCCCTGGCCCTCGGCCTCCCAGTCCCGCTCCCGGCCCCGGCGCCCGGGCGGCCCCGAGGCGCGCGCGGCGGGGACCCGCAGCTCCGCCCTGGGGTGGCGCTCCGCCTCCAGCACCTGGTCCCGGAGCATCCGCTCCTGGATGGGGTCGCCCGCCCGGACCGAGGCCGTCTCCACCTCGATGCGGCCGGAGGCCCCTTCGAGGCCGTCGCCGACCGGGAGGAGGATCTCCCCCCGGACGATCCCGAAATAGGCGTCGCTGGGAAGGATGATCCCCCGGAAGGAGAAGGAGACGCGGCTGCGCTCCGGGATCACCTCGTAGCGGTAGACGACCGGGGCGGCGGCCGCGGACTGGCACATCAGGAGCAGGGCGAGGGCGGCCAGCCGGAGCAGGGAGGGCGGGCGGATCAGCGGCCCTCCCCCGCCTCGTCCAGGTAGGCCTGGAAATCCCCCAGGGTGCGGGAGATGAAGCCGGCCGCGCGGTCCAGGGCGATGAACTCCATGTCCGAGGCGTCCCCGGCGGCCTCGTCCCGGAGCCTCTTGAGCGCCTCGAGGTACTCCCGGGCGCGCTCGCCGGGCGGGGTGTTTTTCTTGGCGGCGGGGGGCTTTTCCTTCTCGACGAACTCGGCGAAGGGCCCCGCCTGGTAGGAGACGTAGCAGAAGGCGTGGTGGAGGGCCGCCTCCTCGACGCTCTCCTCCCCCTGGGCGTCCTTGCGGAGGTCGTTCAGCTTGGCCAGGACGGGTTCGGCTTTCACCCTTCTCTCCTCGGGCGGGCGCGGGGCCGCATGCCGATGCCAGTATAGGGAGCCGCCCCCCTCCTGCTCAAGAAGACTTGCGCGCCCGCGCCTCCACCCCCGCCATGCGCTCGATCTGCTTCACGACGGCGATGTGGTCGAGGTCCCCTTCCCCGTTCGCCACCAGGGCGTTGAACAGCTGCGAGACGAGGGCCGCCCCCGGCAGCGCCACCTGGCGCTCGCGGGCTTGATCGAGCGCGTAGCGCAGGTCCTTGACGTGCATCGTGACGCGCGCGCCGGGACGGAAGTCCCCCGAGAGGATCTTGGGCGCCTTGACCTCGAGGGCGCCGCAGCGGGCGAGCCCGGCGCCCAGCACCTCGACCAGCGCCGCCGGGTCGAGCCCCGCCTTGGCGCCCAGGACCAGCGCCTCCCCCACCCCGAGGAAGGTGACGGCCACCAGCACCTGGTTCGCCAGCTTGGCGATGCAGCCCGAGCCGTTGGCCTCCCCCACGAGCACCACCTTGCGCCCCAGGGCGTCGAGGAGGGGCTTGCAGCGCTCGAAGGCCTTGCGCGGCCCCCCCACCATGATGGAGAGGGTGCCCGCGGCCGCGCCCTCGGGGGCGCCCGAGACCGGGGCGTCGAGCATCTCCACCCCCCGCTCCGCCAGCGCCTTGGCCACCTTCGCCGCGCTGGCGGGCTGGTTGCTCGTGCAGTCGACGAGGACGCTGCCGGGGCGCATGGCCCCCGCCAGCCCGTTCGGCCCCAGGACCACCTCCTCCACGTGGGGGGCGTCGGGCAGGCAGGTGAAGACCACCTCGGCCTGCTTCGCCACCTCGGCGGGGTTCCCGCAGGGGACGGCGCCCTCGCCCGCGAGCTCGTCCACGGCCGGGCGGCTGCGGTTCGCGACCGCCACCTTGTGGCCCGCCCCCAGCAGCCGCCGCGTCATCGGCTTGCCCATCAGGCCCAGTCCAATGAATCCCACGGAAGCCATGGCCTCACCTCCTGTCTGTGGAGAGCGGTCTTTGGAGAGGGAACCCGCCCAGGTTCGCACAAATCGCCCGGTCCGCGAAAGGAGCGTCCGGGCGGGTTGACGGGCGTCCCATGCGAGGAGTCAGATGCCTCCATGATGGCCCGATCGCTCGCTCGGCTCCTCGCGCCCCTGGCCGCGCTGGCTCTCCTGGCCGGCTGCGCCGCGACCCAGGAGGCGAGGAGCCAGCCCGTGGAGATCCGCGTGCCCGCGCCCCGGGGCCGGACGGCCCCGGTGCGCGCCCGCTACGTCCTCCTGGCGGCGGACGCCCTCCCGGAGCCCGACCTCGCCCGCACCAAGGACTACGTGCTGCGGGCCAAGGCCTCCCTCGCCTCCACCCTGCTGGAGGCCGCCGCGCCCCGGATGCGGGCCTTCGGCCTCGATCCGCTCGAGGCCCGGGAGGCGGGGATGGCGTCGGGGCGCCTCATCGTGGTCCTGACCCGGCTCGAGGCGGCGCTCGAGAAGAACCGCTGGGAGGCGGCCGCCGTCCTCACGGTCGAGGCGGCCGGCAGCGACGGCAAGCTCCGGGGCCGCTGGACGTCCTCCGGGCGGGGCGCCCACGACGACTCGCGCATCCTGGGCGGGGGCGCGGGCCTCGCGATGGGCCAGGCCATCGGGGAGGCGCTGGACCGCGTCCCCTGGGAGCAGATCGGGGGCGCCCGGCCCTCCCCCTGACGCTATACAGCGCCACCCCGCTCGTTTATCCTGGGCCCGCTTCTCCCCCGCTTTTACCCATATTTTCCGCATGAGGGACGCGATGGCATCCATCTCCGCCGACGTGAACGCCGATCTTCTCTGGAAGCACATGGAGGCGCTCTGCCAGTGGGAGCGCTACACGGGCACCGCGGGCGAGAACGCCGCCGTGGACTACATCGCGCGCGAGATGGACGCCCTCGGCATTCCGGTGACCGTCCACGAATTCGACGCCTACATCAGCATCCCCGGCCCCGCCTCGCTCGACATCCTCGGCAAGGACGAGGAGCGCATCCCCGCTATCACCGCCGTCTTCGCGGCCTCGACCGGGGAAGCCGGAGTGACGGGCGACGCCGCCTACGTGGGCGAGGCCGAGGGCCCGGGCGAGGGCTCGGTCGCGGGGCGCATTGTGGTGGCCGAGCGGATGATGAGCCCCGCCCGCTTCTTCGCCTTCGAGCGGGCCGGCGCCATCGCCCAGGTGTACGTGAACTTGGGCTACGCCCACGAGGGGCCCATCTCGACCATCTGGGGCTCCCCCACCCCCGAGACGGCGGGGCGGCTCCCCTGCACCCCCCTCGTCACCCTCTCCCGGGAGCAGGGCCAGGACCTCATCGACCGCCTCAAGACGAGGCGGCATGTGCGGCTCCGGGTGCGGTCCAAGGCCGACACCCGCTGGCGGCGCACCCGCATGCCCGTGGCCGACATCTCGCCCTCCAAGAAGTCCGAGGAGTTCGCCTTGCTGGGCGGCCACCTCGACTCCTGGCAGATCGGGGCGAACGACAACGCGGCCGGGGACACCACCCTCATGGAGCTGGCCCGGCTCATCCACGCCCGCCGCAGGGAGCTCCGGCGAGGGCTCCGGGTCATCTGGTTCAACGGCCACTCCCACGGGCGCTTCTCGGGCTCGACCTGGTACGCCGACCACAAGTTCGAGGAGCTGCGCGCGCGCTGCGTGGGCTACCTGAACATCGACCAGCCGGGCGCCCGCCAAGCCACTCTCTACCGGCCCTTCTCGACGGCGGACATCTCGGCCTGGGTGCAGGACGTGGTGAAGCGCCTGGGCGGCCAGAAGACCGTCCCCACCCATCCGCTGCGGATGGCGGACCAGTCCTTCTGGGGGGTGGGGGTGCCCTCGTTCTCGTTCCTGCCCGTCCTGCCCGAGGGGGCGCCGGACCTCCAGAAGGACCACCCCCACGCGGGCTTCCCGGAGTACTGGCACAACCCGGCCGACACCCTGGACAAGATGGACAAGAAGCTCCTGGCCGAGCACTGCCGCCTCTACGCGGGGGCGCTGCACGAGCTCTGCTCGATGGAGGTGGCGCCCCTCGACCCGAGGACGGTCGCGGGGGTGGCCGAGGCCGAGCTCGCCGCCCTGCGGAAGAAGGCGGCGGGGGCGTTCGATCTCGCGGAGGCCGAGGAGGCGGCGCGGGAGTTCCGGGGGGCGGCCCAGGGGCTGATGAAGCGCATCGGGAAGCTGAAGGCCCCCGAGGCGAACCGCGCTCTCCTCAAGATCAGCCACACCCTCAACCCCGTGCTCTACACCCAGGCGGGGCCCTACGACCAGGACCCGGCCTCGCCCGCCGTGCGCTTCCCGGGCCTCCACCGCCTGAACGGCTATCTCGCCGCGGGGGCGGCCTCGCACGAGGGGCGGCTCCTCTACACCCGCCTGGTGCGGGAGCGCAACCGCGCCGCCGCAGCGCTGCGCCAGGCGGCGGAGATAGCGGAGGGGAGATAGGGGCGCTTCACGCCAAGGCGCGGGGCGGCGCATCTCACCTGGAGGAGTTCCCTCCCCCTGCCCCCTCCCGGAGGGAGGGGGAGAAGCAGAAGGTCAAGGTGGAGTTGGAATTACCCTCCCCCTCCGGAGGAGGGTAAGGGTGGGGGAGAGGTTCCGGGCACCGAGGCGATTCTCTCTGCCTCCCCTACGCCGTGTCCTCCTCGGCGCCCTTGCCCGGCGCGGAGCCCCTGAGGCGGGGGTCCAGCACGTCCCGCAGGGCGTCGCCCGCCAGGTTGAAGCCCATCACCAGCACCATGATGGCCGCGCCCGGGATGACCGAAACCCAGGGCGCGATCTCCAGCACCTGCTGCCCCTCGGCGATCATGAGCCCCCAGGCGGGCGTCGGGGGCGGGGGGCCCAGCCCCAGGAAGCTCAGGCTCGACTCCACGACGATGGCCGTCGCCACCCGGAAGGTCGCCAGCACGACGAGCGGCCCCATGATCTGGGGGATGATGTGGCGCGTCCCCAGGCGCAGGTAGTCCGCCCCCAGGCCGCGCGCCGCCTCGACGAACTCCCGCTCCTTCACCGCGAGGGTCTCGCCGCGCACCAGCCGCGCGATGTGGGGGAAGGTGGCGATCCCGACCGCGATCATGGCGTTGGTGAGCGAGGGCCCCAGGATGGCCATCACCAGGATGGCCAGGAGGTAGAGGGGGAACGAGAGGAGGATGTCCACCAGGCGCATGAGGAGCATGTCGGCCCACCCCCCGATGAAACCCGAGAGGAAGCCCACCACCAGCCCCAGCGCCAGCCCGATGGCCACCGCCAGGATGCCCATGCGCAGCGAGATGCGCGCCCCCCACACGATGCGGCTGAAGATGTCGCGCCCGAGCTGGTCGGTGCCGAGCAGGTACTTGGCGCCGGGGGGCTGGAGCTGATCCGCGAGTATCTGGGCGGAGGGCTCGTGGGTGGCGACCCAGGGGGCGAAGACGGCCGCCAGCACCACGCCCAGCACCAGAATCACCCCGGCCAGGGCCGAGGGGGAGCCGAGCAGCAGCCGGAGCGCCCCCCGGCGCGCGGTGAGGGCGCCCTTTTCTTCCGCCGTCGCACCAGGGGTCACCGTTCCCGCCGCCACCATCGCCTCACCCGTACCGGATGCGCGGGTCGACGTATCCGTAGATCAGGTCGACCGCGAGGTTCACCAAGATGATCACCAGCAGGTAGACCAGCATCGTCCCCTGCACCATCGGGTAGTCGCGCGCCAGCACCGACTCGATCAGCAGCGTCCCCATGCCGGGGCGGCTGAAGACGACCTCCGTCACGGTGGTGCCGCCCAGGAGCTGCCCGAGGTCCAGCCCGATCACGGTGACGATGGGCAGGAGCGCGTTTCGGAAGGCGTGCTTGCCCTTCACGGCGGCCTCGGAGAGGCCCTTCATCCGGCCCGTTCGGATGTAGTCCTGCCCCAGGATCTCGAGGAAGCTCGAGCGCGTGACCCGGGCGATGAGGGCCGCCCCCCGCAACCCCAGCGAGAGGGCGGGGAGGAAGAGGTGCCAGACCACGTCGGTCGGGCTCGAGGGCTCGCCCACCCCGATGGTGGGAAAGAGCCTGAGCTGGAACGAGAGGAAGATGATGAGGAGGATGCCGAGCCAGAACACCGGCATCGAGATGCCCGACAGCGCTCCCACCATGCACAGCCGGTCGATCCAGCTGTTCCGGTAGGCCGCCGAGAGGAAGCCCGCCGGGATGCCGATGAGGACGGCGATGAGGACCCCGCCGAAGGCCAGGTAGAGGGTGTGGTGGTAGATGGCCGCGATCTCGGCCATCACCGGCCGCTGGCTCCGGTAGGACTGCCCCAGGTCGCCTTGCACCGCGCGGCCCAGGTAGCGGAGGAACTGCACGTGGAGGGGCCGGTCCAGCCCCAGGTCGCGGCGCAGGTCCGCGACGGCCTGCTTGTCCCCGCCGAGGTCGGAGAGCATGAGGGCGGCCGGGTCGCCGGGCACGAGATGGACGATGAAGAAGACGATGACGAAGGCGGCCGCCAGCGTCAGCAGAGTGGCCCAGAAGCGTTGAATCGCGTAGCGCATGGCGGCGGGAATCCCGGCCTCCCCCCGCCCGGGGGCGGGGGGAGGCGGCGAGGGCTACTTCTCGATCCGGACCTGGCGCCAGGGGAAGGAGTCCTGGAACGTGGGCACGTTGTTCTTCACGTAGGGCTGCATGGCGACGACGTAGTTCACGTTCACGATCGCGAAGCCCGCGACGTCCTCGGCGAGGATCTTCCGCTCCGCCTGCTCGATGTAGGCCTTGCGCTGCTCGTCGTCCACGGTGTGGCGGGCCTTGAGCAGGAGGTCGTCGGCCCGGATGTAGCCCGAGGCGTTGGGGTAGGGCTGGCTCTTGCTGAAGAAGTACTCGTAGAGGTACTGGTCGGCGTCGCTCCGGGTGATCCGGATGAAGACGACGTCGAACTGCCCGGCCCGCGACCGCTTGTCGTAGATGGCCCGCTCCGGGACGTTCATCTTGGCTCGGATGCCCGCCTTCTTCCACTGCTCCTGGAGCACGGCGGCCATCTGGGGCCATTGGGAAGAGGGCATGACGTTCACGTCCACGTCGATGCCGTTGGGGTGGCCCGCCTCGGCGAGGAGCTTCTTCGCCTTCTCCAGATCGTAGTCCGAGGGGTTGTAGAGCTCCTTGTAGCCGAAGACGTGGGGGTTCAGCAGGTTGTGCCGGGGCGTGGCGTTGCCGAAGAAGACGTGCTTGGCGATGGACTCCCGGTCGGTGGCGTGCAGGAAGGCGCGGCGCACGCGGACGTCGTCGAAGGGCTTGCGCTTGAGGTTGAACTGCATGAAATGGGTGGCGTAGCCCGGCGTGGCGAGGACGTTCAGCTTCTGGTTCTTCTTGATCTCCTGGATCGAGGCACCCTCGAGCAGGGTGGCCACGTCCAGGTCGCCGCGCTCGATGGCGAGCTTGGCCACCGTGTCGTTGCGGATCACCTTGTGGACCACTTTCGAGAGGTGCGCCTTCTCCCAGCTGTCCGGGTTGCGGGCGAGGACGATCTCGCTCCCGCGCACCCACTTCTCGAACATGAAGGGCCCCGAGCCGATCGGGTCCTGCCCGAACTTGGAGCCCTTCTCCTTGACCGCCTTCTCGCTCACGATCCAGCCCGGCCGGAAGGCCAGCACCGCCACCATGAAGGCGGGATGGGGCTGCCTGATGGTGAGGCGGACGGTGTGGTCGTCCACCACCTCGACCTTCTCGAGCGACTGGAGGGAGCCCCGGAAGCGCGACTTCGTCTTCGGGTCCTTGATGCGGTCGAAGGAGAACTTGACGTCGCGCGCGGTGACGGGGCCGTAGCCCTTGTGGAACTTGGCGTCCCGCCGCAGGTGGAAGGTGTAGGTCCGCCCGTCAGGGGAGAGCTCCCAACGGGTGGCCAGATCGGGCTCGACCTGGAGGGTGCCCGCCTTGAGGCGCACCAGCCCGCTGAACACGTTCATGGCCAGCATGTGGTCGGAGGGCTTGCCGATGTAGGCCGGGTCCATGGTGATGAGATCGTCGTCCGCCCGGACGCGGATCGCCTGCTCCCCGCCGGGGGCGGCGGAGGCCCCGGGCGGAACGAGGACGGCGGCTCCCGCCGCGAGCCAAAGCGCCAGCGCGAATCCTCTTATCATCGTGCGCATCAAGGTTTCCCCTCCAAAGAAGCCCCCCGGGGCGGCGGTCCGCCCTTCGGCGCGGGGCGTGTGCCTGCATGGAAGCCGCGCGGCGCCCGGCATCCGCCGGGGGGCGTGCTCCGGGATGGGAGTCCCGCGGCCGTCACGGAAACGCAAGGAGACGCTCGCAGAGCGATGCCGCATCCTAGTTAAACCCCACTTTCATTTCAAGCCCGTTTCCGGCGCATGAAATCGCCGGGATTGGGGAATCGTGGGCCGGTTTGGCGATTCTGCCGCCATCCCGAACGCGGCTTTCCTCACCCCCATCCCCTCCTTCGGCCTACGCCGGCCGAAAGCCGGCTCTGGCCGGCTGAAGGTCGGAGGCCAAAGCCCCCCGCGGAGGGCAAAGGCCCAACCCATCCATCGCCCGTCATGCAAACCGGCCACGGGCGCCCCGCTCCCTCCGAAAATGGTATTATGGCCCCGCGCCACCCCTTCCACGCGAGAGGAACCTGCATGGACGCGGCCCGGATGGCCGAATGCGAGGAGCGCCTGAACCGCCACTTGAGGCTCAACACCTTCCCGGTGGCGGTGCGGTTCCTGAAGAGCTGGGACGAGCTGCCCCCCCGCGCCAAGCGGCCCCTCAAGGACCTGGGGAACCGCTTCACCACCTGCCAGGCGATCTCCATGGCCCGGCGCTACGGCTGGGTTGTGGCCCTGGGGCGGGAGGACAGCAGCTGCGTCCTGGGGGCCATGGCGCTCGGCATCGAGCGGCGCCTCCCTCACTACGAGGAGGGGAACCTCTGCATCCAGCTCTACACCGAGAGCCTCGCGGCCGGCCGCCTGAGCGAGGAGAGCGTCCCCCGCCTCCCGGAGGGCGAGCACGTCGGCGTGGTGGCCGCCCCCCTCGGCCGGGCCGCCTTCGAGCCCCACTCCATCATCGTCTACGGTAACAGCGCCCAAATCATGCGGCTGGGCCAGGCCTGGCTCTGGAAGCGCGGCGGCACCCTCACGAGCGAGTTCCGGGGGCGCATCGACTGCGCCGACCTGGCCATCGCCCCCCACACGACCGGCCAGCCCCAGATGATCGTCCCCTGCACCGGCGACCGCATCTTCGGCCAGGTGCAGGATCACGAGGTGGCCTTCAGCTTTCCGTTCGATGCGATGGACGAGATCCTCGATGGCCTCGAGGCCACCCACAAGGCGGGCGCCACCCGCTACCCCGTCACCAACTGGCTGAACTACACCGGGGGCTTCCCGCCCTCCTACGAGGCCTACCGCAAGATGCTCGACGAGGACCGCCCGCCCGAACGCCCCTGACCCCCTTTCGATTCCGCCGCCCAAAGACTTTCTGCTATAGTAGCCCCGCCCTCTCGTGCGAAGCGTCCGCGGTTCCTCCAGGATAGCCGGGGGAGTCTCATGGCCGAAGCCACGGAACGGAAAGCCGCCGTCACTCACCCCAACACCTTCTGGGAATACCTCCTCGTCTCCTTGAAGTTCGGCCTCACCTCCTTCGGGGGTCCCATCGCCCACATCGGCTACTACCGCGAGGAGTTCGTGGTGCGCCGCAAGTGGCTCGACGAACGCGCCTTCGCCGACCTCGTCGCGCTCTGCCAGTTCCTCCCCGGCCCCGCCAGCAGCCAGGTGCTGATGGGGGTGGGCGTCATGCGGGCCGGGCTGCCGGGCTGCCTCGCGGGGTTCCTCGGCTTCACCCTGCCCTCGGCCCTCGCCCTCGTCCTCTTCGCCTTCGGGGTGAGCGCGCTCGAGGGGGCGGCCGGGAGCGGCTGGCTCTCGGGCCTCAAGATCGTGGCCGTGGCCGTGGTGGCCCAGGCCGTGTGGGGGATGGCCCGCTCCCTCGCCCCCGATCCTCCCCGCGCCACCGTGGCCATCCTCGCCGCCATCTTCATCCTCGCCGTGCCCGCCGCCTGGTCCCAGGTGGCGGTGATTTTCATCGGGGGGATCATCGGCTGGGCCTTCCTCAAGGGCGAGGCCTCCGCCTCGGACGGCTTCGGCCGCACGGTGGG
This sequence comes from Candidatus Tectomicrobia bacterium, assembly GCA_016192135.1. Lineage (NCBI taxonomy): Bacteria > Pseudomonadati > Candidatus Tectimicrobiota > Candidatus Tectimicrobiota bacterium. The sequence continues at coordinate 122,475 of JACPUR010000004.1, forward strand.
GCGCGGCGTGGCGGCCGCCTCCTTGATTCTCTTCTTCGGCCTGCTCGTCCTGCTGCCCCTCCTCGCCCGGGCCGTCCCCTCCAATGCCCTGGCCCAGGTCGACAGCTTCTACCGGGCGGGCTCCCTGGTGTTCGGGGGAGGCCACGTGGTGCTGCCCCTGCTCCAGGCCGAGGCCGTGCGGCCCGATTGGGTGACGAACGAGCAGTTCCTCGCCGGCTACGGCGCCGCCCAGGCCATCCCGGGGCCGCTCTTCGCCTTCGCGGCCTACCTGGGGGCCGTGATGGCCACCCCGCCCACCGCCTGGATCGGGGCCGCGATCTGCCTCATCGCGGTTTTCCTTCCCGCCATTCTCCTGATCGTGGGGGCGCTCCCCTTCTGGGACGCCCTGCGCGCCCGGCCCGCCGTCCAGAGCGCCCTGCGCGGGGTGAACGCCGCCGTGGTGGGATTGCTCCTGGCGGCGCTCTACCACCCGGTCTGGACCAGCGCCATCCACAAGCCCCTCGACTTCGCCCTGGGCCTCGCCGCCTTCGGCCTCCTCATGCTGTGGAAGCTCCCCCCCTGGATCGTGGTCATCCTGACCGCCCTGGCGGCCGGCGTCCTCAAGCCGGGCGGATGAAAATGCCGGAATCCCCCGGAATTTCCCGGAAACCGCCGGAAGCCCCCGGCCTCACCGCGCACAGTCGACTGAGGAAAGGGGTCTTTTGACGCGCTTTTTCCCTCAATATCCCTCAATATCCGTGACGGGCGGTTGGACGGCCACCCGATGGCCTCCCGGTTCTGTGGGGCGGGTCTCAGATGCGCACCCCGGGGTGGTCATACCGCGCCACAGCGTTTTTTCATGGGCTTTATCCGTCACTAAGCGTCATTTGCCGTCACTCCCGGTCTCCACGGGCGCACGGCCGTGCGCCTCTACGGAAGGGCGGGCGCGCCGCGGCCCTCGGGCAAGATACGCCCCGGGCGCGGAGGAGCCGCTACCGCAATTTCGTCCAATTTCGCGCTGGTTCATGCTTGGGGGGAAAAAACAAAACCGGGCGCCCTGCGGCGCCCGGTCCGGAGAAGCTTGGATGCAACGCGGGGGCGGTTCGCGAACCTCCCCTACTTCCCGCCCTTGCGGCGCATGTCGGCCAGGACGACCGAGATGCCGCGCTTGGCGATGGTCTTCAAGGCCCGGGCCGAGACGCGCAGCGTGATCCAGCGCTTCTCCTCGGGCACCCAGAACCGCTTGTCGTGCAGGTTGGGCTCGAAGCGCCGCCGCGTCTTGCGGTTCGAGTGGCTCACGCTGTTGCCGAACTTGACGGTGCGGCCCGTCACCGCGCAGCGGCGGCTGGCGAGGGGCTTCTTCGAGGCCGCCATCACTTGGTCTCCTTGAACGGCACGTGCTTCCGGCAGAACTTGCAGTACTTCTTGCGCTCCAGCCGGTCGGTCGTCTTCCGCTTGTTCTTGGTGGTGGAGTAGCGGTACTTCTTGCAGGCGGTGCATTCCAACTGGATGATCTCGCGCATGGCCCCAGCCTTTCAGCCGACGAAAGCCTTCAACCCAAGAAAAATCCGCCGGTTAGGAGAGCCCACCGCCCCCCGCCCCGCCGGTGGAAGGCCAAACCATAGCCGAGCCGGGGGGAAATATCAAGCCGGGGGGGGATCGTCCGGGGCGTGCGCCCCTACGGACGCAACGGTCGGGCGCCTTTTGCAGGGGCGGTTCGCGAACCGCCCCCACGGAAGGAGAGAAGCCACCGGAACGCGAGGATTCCCCTACCCCTTCCTCCCCGTCACCAGGGCGTCCCAGCGGAGGACGGTGAGGCCCGCGCCCTCCCCCTCAGGGGCCATCCAGCTCCCGCCCTCCTCCCGGAGCCGCTCCACCCCGGCCCGGACGAAGGGGACGCTCCCGGCCGCCGTCTCCGCCCCGCGGAGCCAGTTGTCGAAGGTGTCCCGCCGGCTCATCGTCTCGGCGGATTCGACCTCCAGGCCGCACCGCGCGAAGAGGGCGCGCATGTCCTTCATCGAGAGGATGCGCACCATGGCCGGCTCGCGCACATGGTCGATCTCCTCGATGCGGGCGCGCTCCCGGCCGTCGTCCGGGTAGAGGTGGTCCATCAGGAGGACGACCCCGCCCGGCCGCACCGCGCGCGCCATCTCGCGCAGCACCTCCTCGGGCCGGGCCAGGTGGTGGAAGGTGTTGCGGCAGACGGCGCAGTCCGCCGCCCCGTCCGGCAGCGGGGCCCGCTCACAGAGGGCGAGGACGAAGTGGGCGTTCCTCGCCAGGCTCTCCTCCGCGAGGCGCTTGCGCCCCGAGCGCGCCATGGCCGGGGTGATGTCGATGCCCAGGACGCGCCCGCCCGCCTGGAGGAAGGGGAGGGCCGAGTTGCCCGTGCCCACCCCGAAGTCCGCCGCCCACCGGCCCGGGCCGAAGCCGATCCGCTCCACCGCGCGGCGCAGGGCGGGGATGGGGTCCCCCTTCGTGCGCTCGGTGAAGCAGTCCGCCCGGCGGGTGAAGCTCTCGACGTTCAGGCGGGCGGCCTCATTTTTATAAAAGCCCATGGCTACAGCCTCATTCGACTTTATTGGACAGAAATTGGTATAATTTCACATATATTGCGGTGGAGGAAAACTCTTGAACGACAATCGAAAATTTAAGGATTTTCCTGATGATTACAAATCAAAGATACATCAGGAGCATACAAGTTATTACATACGTGGCGAAGATCAAATTAATCAAGCTGCCTTTCTGTACATCAAACATCTTTTCTTACTGAACGGTGGGGGCGCGGTCGCTGTCCTAAGCTATAAGGGAGCAACCTTTACTAAACTGCCCGACTTAAGCCTCGGATACCCTCTCCTTTTTCTCACTCTCGGGCTTATATTTTCCGCAATCTTAGTCGGCGTGGAATATTTACGTCTGAATTATTACTATGGAAAAGTGACAAAGGTATATAGTAATTTTATCTCAAATCGAATAACTTTTGCTCAATTTGACGAAGAGGCCCAGAACATTCAGCCAAAAGTTTGGTATAGCATTTTATTAGGTGGCACTGCCCTCATCCTCTTCATCCTAGGCATTGCCTACGGAGTCGTTGAAGGCTTTATTTACCTCGGGAGGAATAGATGATGGGCAAGGGACCTAACGCGCCGATTCCTCCACCAAAGCCTACTCCTAATATCCCGTTAAGGGAGGATCGCCAACTTCCACGCGGCGAACCCCCTATCAGACCGAGACCTGCGCCTCCGCCCTCGCCACCATCAAAAAAATGATTATTCTGGTGGTCACGTCGCCTTCTTGAAGACGCCCTCGACCGGGAGCTTCGTCCCCACGCCCCGCTCCTTGGCGCGCTTGTAGAGGAGCGCGCCCAGCGCCACGTCCTCGATGGCGATCCCCTGGCTCAGGAAGAGGTTGATCTCGTCCCGGGAGGCCCGGCCGGGCATCCGCCCCGAGGCGATGAGGCCGATCTCGACCACCTGGCCCCACTGGACGGCGTTCGCCCCCACCGCCGCGATCAGGTCCCCGCTCTCGAAGCGGGAGCCCTCGATGTTGTCCGTGGCGATGCGCCCCTTGGCCGCCCGGCGGAAGGTCTCCTCGTCCACCTCGCGGTTGGCGGCCCGGTTCGATCCCGCCGCGATGACGGTGGTGCCGGGTTCGAGGTCCTTGCCGTCGAAGACGGGGTCCTTGGCGTTCGTCATGGTGCAGACGATCTGGGAGCCCCGCACCGCCTCGGCGGGGGAACTTACGGCAACGAGCCGGGCCTTGACCCTGGGCTGCATGGTGGCGATGAACTTTTCGCGCTTCTCGGGCGAGCGGCTGTAGATCTTCACCTTCTTGAGGGGCCGGGCGCAGCAGAGGGCCTCGAGCTGGGTGCGGGCCTGCCAGCCCGTGCCGAAGAGGCCCGCCTCCGAGGCGTCCTCCCGGGCCATGTACTTGGCCGCGACCCCGCTCGCCGCCCCGGTGCGGAGCTGGCCCTGGATGTTCGCCTCCATGAAGGAGAGGAGCTCGGCCGAGTTCGCGTCCCACAGGATGAAAATGAAGCGAGTCCCCAGCCCCGGGAAGGTGGTGTAGGCCTTCACCCCGAGGTAGGACTCGCCGCCGTCCACGAGGCCCCCCGACATGGCGTGGAGGGTGCCCTTCGGCATGAAGATGCGCCGCCTCGGCTGGTTCGGGGCCAGGCCCTCCCCCTGGAGCCTGAAGCACTTGTCCACCGCCTCCATCACGTCCGGCATGGTGACGAGGCTCTCGATCTCTTTCTCGTTCAGGTAGAGCACGGTGAATCTCCTTTGCCTCGATAGATGATGTTCAACCGGCCTGGCCTCTCCCCCACCCTCCGGGAGGGGGAGGGAAATGCCAACCGCATATCGCGTCTTTCCGTAGGGGCGAGGCATGCCTCGCCCCTACGGACAAACCCTGGTGGCAGGTTTGGATCATTCAATCGCAACGCTGCAGAAGGTGACGGTGCCGTTCGGGTCGGGCCACTGGCTGTAGCGCAGCACCTCCCCCCGGCAACCGTCCAGGGTGCGGAGCAGGGTGTAGATGGGGGCGAGGCCGCACACCTTGCGGGCGTCCCCGTCCTCCGCGACGCTCCACCAGAACGCCTCCGCGTCCCCCCGGCAGGCCGCCTCGAGCGAGGCCCGGTCCGCCCGATCGAGGGCGGCCAGGCGCTCCCCGTCCACCGGGTCCTCGTCCCCGAACTGGGGCCCCACGTGGGCCAGGTCCACGCTGGCGAGGAGGCAGGGGCGCCGCCCCGCCGCCTCGGCCTCCCGGAGCGTCTCCCGGAGCGCCCCGACGAAGCCCTCCACCCGCGCGTCCCCCCGGGGGGAGCGGCCCTCGGCGACGAACTCCCCGAAGGAGCCCACGAGCAGGGGCACGAAGCTCACCTCGCGCTCCCCGCCGTAGAGGTAGCGGAGGAAGACGGCCTGGAACTCGATGGAGTGCTCGGCCCGCTGAGCGAACTCGTCCCGGAAGAGGTCGCCAGGGGCGCGGCGGGTGAGGGCGCGGATGAACCCGCGGTCGGCCTCCAGGGTGCCGAGCGGGGTTTCGAAGCCCTTCTCCGTCAGGGTGTAGAAGCCGCGCGTCGGGGCGTGCACCGTGCCCAGCACGACGAAGAGGTCCGCGTCCGAGCGCTCGGCGAGCGCCCGGTAGCTCCAGGCGAAGGTCGTGCCGCCCCGGTGGAAGTCGATGTGGGGGGCCACGAGCCCCCGCAGGGGCCTCGCGGGCCGGCCGTTCCGCTCGGGGAGGCCCGGGCCCTCCGGATGGGTGAAGAAGCCATCGAGCCTCGCACGCAGGGCGGCCGGGTCGGCGTCGTAGCTCTTCCCGGCCAGGAAGCTCGGCCGCTCCGGGGACTCGACGAACGCGCGCTCGACCGAGCGCCTCCAGGCGTCGAAGCCCTCCCCCCCGAGGAAGTGCGCCTCCTCGAGCTGAGCCGCGATCTGTCGCAGGTTCGCCTCGGGCACGTCCACGCGGTGCGCGGCCATGATCTCCTCGCGGATCATGGCGGGGGTGTGGCGGCCGTCCATCCGCTGGAGGACGGGCACGAGGGGGAGCGGCACCACCAGCACCGCCTCGCTCAGGTGCAAGGGGTCGCGCAGGATGAGGGCGCGCCGGCCCTCCTGCTCGGTCGGGATCACCTCGAGGGGCCGGAGGCGGGGCAGGTCCACGGCGCTCAAAACTCCAGCCCCAGGGCCTCGAACACCGCCGTCATGGCGGGCACGCTGCCCGGCTGGAAATGGGTGTCGGCGTGGAGGACGCCGCCGTCCTCCCCGATGACGAAGACGGCGCGGCGGTGGCGCCGGGAGTCCGGGTCGTCCACCCCGTAGGCGCGGCCCACGGCGAGGTCGGCGTCGCTCGCCAGCGGGAAGGGGAAGCCCCCGGCCCGCCCGGCGAAGGCGCGGTGGCTCGCGAGATCGTCCCGGCTGATGCCGATCACCGAGGCCCCCAGCTCCCGGATGAGGCCGTACTCGGCCTTGAAGCCTTCGAGCTGTGAGGCGCACGCGGGCGTGCCGTCCTCGGCGTAGAAGGCGAGGACCACCTTCCCCTTTCCCGTCCACTCCCCCAGGCGCACCTCCCCCTCCGTGCTCGGGAGGCGGAAGTCCGGGGCCTGGGCGCCGGGGCGGGGGGAGGCGTCTTGAGTCATGCAATTTCCTTTCGCAGGAAAACCGAACGGCTTAGGCTCTGCGGCTCGCCCTCCGGGGGAGGGGGAAAGATATGAGGTGGCGACCGCCCTTCCCTCCCCCTGCCCCCTCCCGCCTTCCCAAAGCTCGCTTCGGCGGGCGAAGGCCCGGAGGAAGGGGGGAACGGCAATTCAACAGCAACCGGAGCGGCAATTCTAGCGGGAAGCCCTCCGCCGGGCCAGCGCGGGCGCTCTTCCCTCACTCCTTCGGGCCCGCCTCGAAGGCGGGCGCGGTCAGGATCCCCAGGAGAGAGAGGGCCGCCAGCGCGTAGACGGCGGGGCCGAAGCCCCCGGCCAGGTCGCGCAGCGCCCCCGCCGCCCAGGGGCCGATGAAGCCTCCCAGGTAGCCCACCCCGATGATGAGGCCCCCCGCCGTCCCTGCATGGGCGCGCTCCACCCGGCGGGCCGGGAAGGCCAGGCAGAGCAGGAACCAGAAGTTCGTCGAGAAGCCGAGGAGGGCCGGGCCCGCCGCCGCGAGCCAGGGCCCGCCGGGGGGCATCGCCGCGAGGCCCGCCGCCGTCAGGAGGGCGCAGGCCGCGATCATCCTCCGGTCGCCGCCGATGGCGCGGGCCGCCGGCACCGTCGCCAGCACCGCCGCCACCCCGAGCCAGGGCATGAGGGAGACGAGCCCGGCCGCCCCGGCCGGGCTCCAGCCCTTCCCGGCGAGGAGGGAGGAGAGCCAGCCGAGGCCGGTGTAGAAGACGAGGTTGTTGATGAAGAGGGAGGCCGCCACCCCCCACACCGCCGGGTTGCGCAGCACCGCCTGGGAGAGGCTCGCGGAGGAAGGAGGCGCCTCCGCCTCCTCCTCCCCGCCCGATCCCACCGCCCCCCAGAGCAGGAGGGCCGCCCCCAGCAGGAGCGCCCAGGCGAGGTAGCCCCCGCGCCAGACGGCGCCCGAAGCCCCGGGAGAGAGCCAGGGGCCGAGCGCTCCGCCCATCAGGTGGGAGAGGGCCACCCCGCACCCCGCCCCGCTGACGAGCGAGACGGTGTAGAGCGTCGCCCCCAGGCTCCGCCGCCCGGGGGGGACACCGCCGCTCACGATCTTGGGCAGGACGGGGAAGATGAGCCCCATCCCCGCCCCGACCAGGGCCGTCCCCAGCGCCACGCCCCCGAAGCCCCCCGCCCAGGCGCGGCCGCCCCCGCCGATCAGCACCAGGAGCCCCCCCGCCATGAGCACGCGCCGCGCCCCGAGGAGGTCCACCACGCGGCCCCCGGCCACGGCGAAGAAGGCGATCAGCGGGAAGGGGATGGAGAGGAGGAAGCCGCCCTGCGCGTAGGTGAGGCCCAGGTCCGCGCGGATGCGCTCGATGAGGCCGCTCGTGGCGACGAGGGAGCCGAAGGCCGCGAGCGCGGCGGCGCAGGCCGACCCCAGGGGCCAGCCCCAGTGGAGGGGACGGCGGGATGTCGGGCCTTCTCTCACCTCGCGGCCCGCCCCCCGGTCTCGGCCCGCACCGTCTTGGGCGGGCCCGGGCGGGAGGCGCCCTCCACCCCGGCGCGCACCCAGCCCGCCGTCAGCGCGACCGCCGCCAGCAGGGCGGCCGCGGCCAGGCCCGCCCGGGGGGCGCTCCCCTTGCGCCGCAGCGCGCTCACCGCCACCTCCAGCAGGAAGATGGCCGACGCCACGAGCAGGGCGACGCCGATGAGCAGCGGCCGGCCCCCGCCGTAGAAGGTGGCCCGCACCCAGGCCGGTCCCTTCGAGCCCACCCAGGCGGCCCCGAGCAGTATCTGCAGCGCCGAGGACGCCAGCACGCACGCCGCGCCCCAGCGGATGAGGCGGGCGCCCGCGCTCAGGGGGACGGAGCTCTCCCAGCGGAACGCCCCGCGGCCCGCCAGCATCAGGGCCACCCCTCCGGCGGCCCCCGCGCCCAGGGCGTGGTGCAGGGTGAACAGCGCCGCCCCCGGCTGCCGGAAGATCACCCACGGGTTCTCCGCCACGAGCGGCCAGAGCGCGGGCGCCGACGCCGCCGCTTCGGCGCTCTCGCGCACCGCCGCCAGCAGGAGGGCCAGGAGCCCCGCGGCCGCGCCGCAGGCGGTGCGCGCGGCGGGCGGCCTTCCTCTCCATCCCCAGTCCGAGGCGTAGAGAAGGACCAGCGCCGCGTAAGCCGTCCCCGCCAGCCAGGCCCAGGGCAGGACCGGAGCCAGCCAGATCAGCAGGGGCAGCAGCCGGTCCGGCTTCCGGACCAGGGCCAGGAGCATCGTTCCCGCGGCCGCGGCAGCCAGGACGCCCAGGTTGGCCACCGCCGCCTCGCCCAGGCGGGCCGCCGCCTCGCGGTCCTCGGGCCTCCCCCGCCTCCCGCTCCAGAATTCCAGGTGGGCCGCGGCCAGCGGCAGCGAGATGCCGGCCCACAGCGACGCGGCCAGGGCCACCTCCAGCAGCGTCCCGAGGATGCGCCCGCCGTCGAGCCCCGCGATGAGCGCCGTCATGGTCCGGGCACCCCCGGGCTGCCGCTCCCGCCGCCCGGAGGGGGCGCAGGCGCGGGCGGGGCCGGAGGCGGCGGGACGGGCCGCGGCTCCTCCCGCCGCTGGGATGGCGCGGGCTCCGGCGCGACGGGCGGAACCGGCTGGATGGGCGCGACCGGCGGCACCGGAGCGGGGGCGGGAAGCCTGGGCGGGGGGATCTCGGGCGGGCGGGGCGGGGTAGTGGAAGGCCCGGGCTGGCCCTCGGGGATGGGCGGGCCGGCGGGCGCGGAGGAGGGCTTCGGGGCGGGTGGGATTTGTGGCGGCTGCGGGGCGGGCGGGCCCGAGGGCGAGGGCGGCGCGGGAGCAGCCTGAGGCGCGGGAGGAGCGGCCGGGGCCTGGACCGGGGGGGTCTCCGGCGCGGGGGCGGCGGGCTCGCCCTTGGGGGCGGGCTGGCCGAGAGGGGCGGGCTGGCCCTTGGAGGCCGGGTCCCCCAGGCGCGCCGGATCGCCCTGCTTGGCGGGCTGGCCGGGGGAGGCGGGCTGGCCCAGGGGGGCCGGCTGCCCCGTGAGGGGCCCCTGCCGGGGCGCGGCCGCAGCCGGGGCGGGCGGCTTTTTCTCTTCTTCCTTCTTCTTCGGGGGCGCGGGAGGGGCGGGCTTGGGGGGCGGGGCGGGGACGGCGAGGGCCACCCCGGCCCCCTTCAGCATCCCCTCGATGTGGGAGGCCACCGCCTTCATCTCCTCGTCCGATCCGGCGAAGGCCGGGAAGGCCGGATGCCGCTTCTCCATCTCCCCGAGGAAGCGCAGCGGCGCGCCCTGCTCCCGGAAGGGGGGGAGCCCGCCCGCGCCCTCTTTCCAGGCGGGATGGCAGGGGCCGCACTCGGCCCGGAAGACGAGGGCGCCCAGCTCCGGCGGGGCGGGCCGCTCCTCCCCCGGCCGCCAGGGGGCCGGGCGCCAGAAGCCCTCCCGGCGGAGCTCCGGAATCTCCGAGACGAGGACCCCGTTCCGGTACATGCCGCCCCGGATGAGGAAGGGCCCCCGCGCCTCCGCCCCCGCGAGCTGGACGAGCGCGGGCGACAGCGCCGCGGCGAGCAGGGCGAGGAGCGCCCCGGATCGGCTCAGCCTGCGGGGGTCGCGGACGGCGCACCGGTAGAGATACATCCCGAGCCCCGCTTGGAGGGCGAGGGCCGCCCCGGCCAGCGCGAGGAAGGTCCGGGCCTCCTCCGGCGAGATCGAATAGGCCCACCACGCCGCGCCCGCCGCCCCGGCCCACGCCGCGGGGGCCCCCCAGGAGCCCAGCGCCCGCGCCAGCGCCAGCCGCCAGGGGGCGTCGCGCTGGCCCGCGGCGGCTGCGAGGCCCGCCGCGGCCGCGAGGGCGATCGCCTCCGCCGCCCAGAGCAGGGCCGCGGGCGGCGCGGAAGGGTGCAGGAGGGCATGCCGCAGGGCGCGCGACTCCAGCCAGACTCCCGGGCTCGCGGGGAACGATCCGAGCGAGGCGAGCACCAGGGCGCCCGCCCAGATTCCCGCGGCGGCGGCGGCGCCCGACGCGAGATGCAGGCGCCCTCCCCCGCGCCCGTTCCTCCAGCCGAAGGCGTAGAGGGCGAGGCAGAGCGTTCCCGCGAGGGCGAGGAGGGCGCCCGCCCCCAGGGCGGGCCCGAAGGCCGCCGCCAGGCGCTCCGCCGCCCGGGGCCAGAGCACCATCTCCCCCAGCCAGGCGCCCCCTCCCGCGAGGAAGGCCCCGAGGAGGAGCACCAGCGTCCAGCGGGCGTCCCGCTCCGCGAGCCGGCCCCACCGGGGGTCCAGGCTGCGGCCCGCCTCGAGGGCGGGCAGGAGCATGAGGACGGCCCCCCCGGCCGCCAGCGCGGCGCCCAATCCAAAAAGGTAGCGGAGCGCGGGGAGGAGGACGCTCGGGACGAGGGCCGGGACATCGGCTTCGGGAAACGGCACGAAACGATCCCCTGACAGGACGGCGGAAAAAAGGGATGCCCGGATGGAATGCTACACCAAGGCGGCTCCCTTCGCCCGGTAGAGATCGAGCTTCTCCTCGTCGAGACGCACCCCCAGGCCGGGCTCCCGGGGCACGGCGAGGCGTCCGGCGCCGATGTCGAGGGGCCGGTCCACCACGTCGTCCCGCATCTTGTCGGGGCCCACGGACTCGATCGCCCTGAGGAAGGCCGCGGAGGTCGCGGCGAGGTGGATCTCGGCCAGGGTGTAGGCCGTGAGACCGAAGCCGTGCCCGATGACGAGCTTCAGGCCCGCCGCCTCGGCCGTGGCCGCCATCTCGCGCGCAGGGAGGAGGCCTCCCTGCTTGAGGATCTTGAGCTTCACGATGTCCGCCGCCCCGGCCCGGATGATCCGCAGCAGGCTCTCGTGGCCGTACACGCACTCGTCCGCCATGACCGGGAAGCCGATGGCGCGGCGAATGCGCGCCATGCCCTCGAGGTCCGCGCGCGGGACGGGCTGCTCGAAGAGGGAGGGCGCGGCCCCGCGCACCTCGCGGGCGAAGGCCACCGCGTCCTCCACCCGGGCGTAGGACTCGTTCGCGTCGATGCGGATCTCGAAGTCCCGGCCCGCCGCCTCGCGCACCGCGAGCACCCGGGCGGCGTCCGCCTCCACGTCCCCCCCAGCCTTCACCTTGGCCGAGATCCAGCCCCGCTTCTTGTAGGCGCTCGCCTCGCGGGCGGCCTCCTCCGGGCCCAGGATGCCGATCCAGCCGTTGAAGAAGACCTCCTCCACCACCGCCCCGCCCAGGAGCTCGTGGAGGGGGACGCCCAGCGCCCGGGCGTGGAGGTCGGCCAGGGCCATGGCGAGGGCGGCCTTGGCCTCGTAGAGGCCCTCCGCCGCCTCGTCCATCAACCGCGCGGCGGCGCGGGCGCGCCTGGGGTCGGCCCCCAGCAGCGCGGGGCCCAGGCGGCGCTCGATCGCCTCCGCCGTCTCGTCCCGCCCCCCCGAGGAGTAGCCCTTGAAGGGCTCGGCGTCCCCCACCCCCTCGAAGCCGTCGTCGGTGCGCAGGCGCACGAGGCAGCAGGGCTGGACGTCGTGGTTGTGGAAGGCGTTCCTGAAGAAGCCCCGCATGGGCATGTCCACGCGGAAGACCTCGACCGAGGCCACCTTCATGTCCCTCTCCCCGATACGCGGCACAATGAAAAAAGAATCTTAGCAGATATCGGCTGGCGTCCCCTGCCCGTCCTCCCGGACGGCCCGGCGCCCCCGCTCCCGGAACGCCTCGTCCACCGGGAAGGCGTGCTCCGCCCCGGGCCGCAGGAAGGAGAAGACCACCTCCTTCACCTTCTTCCCCGAGGCCGCCTCCAGGCACAGCGCGTAGGCCGCGCCCTGGGGGGCGTAGCGGGCGGCGCGCGCGGGAACATCCCCGGCCTTCGCGTCGTCCGTCTTGAAGTCCCCGATCACGAGCCCCTCCCCCTCCTCGAACACGAGGTCGGCGAAGCCCCGGACCAGCCGGCCCTCCACCCGGGCGAAAAACGAGAACTCCCGCCACGCGCGCGGGGCGGCCGCCGCCCGCTGGAGCAGCCTTCCCGCCGCCCCCTTGCGGATCAGCTCCAGGGCCTCCCGCGCCGCCGCCTCGTCCAGTCCCTTCTCGCGGGCCAGGGCGCGGGCCTGTGCCTCCCACTCACCGGGCGGGATGGAGCCAACCCCGGCCAGGAGGGCATGCGCGAGGGCGCCGAAGGCGAGGCTCCGCTCGCGGCCGGTCCCGTCCGCCCCGGCGTAGCGCTCGCTCTCCCGGGAGCCCTCCTCGTGCTCCGCCAGGCGGCTGGGGGCGAGCGGGGGCCGCCAGGCGGGAGGCGCCTTCAGCTCCGCCAGGCGCCCCTCCAGCTCCGCCTGCATGCGGCGCCCCTCGTCAATCTTCCGCTCGTCCGGCTCGAAGGCGGAGGGCGGCAGGCGGAAGTAGCTCTCCGGCTCTTCCGCCCGGGGAGTCTCCATCTCCAGCAGGCGCACCGGCCCGAAGCCTCCCTTCCGCAGCGCCTCGATCGTCACCCCGCCCTTCGCCATGAGCGCCCAGGCGTCGTTCCTGTCCGAAAAGAGGGGAAGCATCAGGTAATCCCGCGCCCGCGTGGCGGCAACGTAGAGCAGGCGGACCTGCTCGGCCTCCCAGAAGCGCCGCTCCCGCTCCTCCGCCCGGGCGAACCCCAGGCTCTCCACGGACCAGATATTCTCCTTCCCGTTCTTCTCGTAGAACCCGATCTCGACCCGGTTCTCGCTCCGGTCGGCGAGCCAGACCCGCTTCCGGAACCCCTCCCGCCCCCCCAGGTCCGCCAGGGCCACGACGGGGAACTCCAGGCCCTTGGCCGAGTGCATGCTCATGAAGCGGACGGCCTCCGCCCCGGCGCCCCCGGCCTCCGCCTCGGGCTCCCGGGCCTTCTTCCCGAGCGCCACCTGGGCGTCCAGGAAGGCGCTGAACTCCTCCGCCGCGCGCGCCCCTCCCCCCTCATACTCGAAGGCCAGGTCCAGGAGCTTGAGGAGGTTGGCCGCCCGCTGCTCCCCCTGGAAGGTGGAGAGGAAGAGCTCGAAGGCCCGGGTGCGCCGGAAGATCTCGCCCAGGAGGGCGCGGGCGCTCATCCCGCCGCGCAGGGCGTGGAGCTCCCCGATCTCCTTCGCCGCCGCCGCCCACCCGGGCGAGGGCGAGAGGCCCGGCATGAAAGCGCGCGCCAGGTCGGTGTCCGCGAAGCCGTAAAGAGGCGAGCGCAGCGCCGCCGCGAGAGCGAGCTTGTCGGCGGGGCGCAGGACGGCCCGCAGCACGGCCGCCGCCGCGGCCACCTCGGCCCGGTCGTAGAAGCCCCGCCCGCCCTCCGAGACGACCGGCACCCCCGCCGCCCGGAAGGCCTCCTCGTACTCGGCGTAGCCCGTCCGCGCCCGGAAGAGGAGAGCCACGTCCCCGTAGCCCAGAGGCCGCCGCCCCCCGCCCGGCGCGGGGATCTCGGGCCGCTCGTCCTCGACGAGCCGCCTCACGGCGGAGGCGAGGAGAGCGGCCTCTTTCTTGCGGCGCGCCTCGGCGCCGTCCGGCTTCCCGGCCTCCGGCGCCTCGCCCTCTTCGCCGGAAGAACGCTCCGCCTCGTCCTCCTCTCCCTGCGCTTCCTTCGCGTCCGCATCCTTGGGCGCCAGGAGCAGGACGCGCGGGCCCTCCTCCTCCCGGTCCGCCTCGAGCGGGATGTACGCCGCCTGGAAGTCCCCGTCCTTGGCGATGAGCCGCCCGAAGATCCCGTTCACCACTTGGATGACGCCCGGCGCGCTGCGGAAGTTCTGGGTGATGGCGAGGACCTTCCCCCCGCTGCGCTCGACGATCCTCTTCGCCTCCTCGTAGACGGCGATGTCGGCCCGGCGGAAGCGGTAGATGGCCTGCTTGGGGTCCCCGACGAGGAAGAGGCCGCCCCCCGCGAGCCTCGCCCCGCGCCAGTCCTCCGGGCAGGGCTCGCCCGAGGCCAGCAGGAAGACCAGCTCCACCTGGAGGGGGTCGGTGTCCTGGAACTCGTCCACCAGGAAGTGCGCCCAGCGACGCCGGAATTCCCCGCGCGCCCCGGCGCTCCCGCGCACGAGCCGGACGGCGCGGTGGAGGATGTCCTGGTAGGTGAGCAGCCCCTCCTCCGCCGCCGCGCGCCCGAGGCGCCCGGCGAAGTCGCGCAGGGAGGCGATCGCCCCGGCCAGGATCTCCTGCCCCGCCTCGGCGCAGGCCTCCCGCAGGAAGGCGTCGTAGCCGTCGCGGAAGGGCTTGATGCCTCCGCTCCACCGCTTGGGGCTGCCGACTTTCTTGTTGAGCCTGAGCGAGGGCCGCCAGAGCGAGCGGAGGAGATCGGGCGCGGAGGCGCGCGGCAGGGCGCCCATCCACTCCGCGACCCGCGCCACCTCGGCGTAGGCCTTGTCGGAGCGGTCGAGGCACTCCGCGTCCGCGAGGGCCGCCCAGCGGGCGTGGCAGGCGCGCACCCTCTCCATGAGCTCTCCGGACGAGAGGTCCCGCGCCCGGGGGAAGCCCTCCCGGAGCTCGGGGAGCTCCAGGAGGCTGTCGCGCAGCGCGGTGAGGTGGCCGAGGGAGAGGCCGAGCGAGAGGAAGGCCTCGATCCCCTCGTCCCCCCGGGTGAAGCGCTCCGCGAGCCACTCCTGCCAGAGGCGGTCCCGCAGCGCCTCGTGGGCGACGATATCCACCTCCCCCGCGCCGGGGGCGAGGCCGGCCTCCAGTGCCCTCTCGCGCAGCAGGCGCAGGGCGAAGCCGTGGATGGTGGAGATCTGGGCCTGATCGATCCCCTCGAGCGCCGCCCGCAGGCGCTCCCGCGCGCCCGGGTCCCGCGCCCCGCCCAGCCGATCCCGCAGCCCCTTGCGGACCCGCTCCCTCAGCTCGGCCGCGGCCTTGAGGGTGAAGGTGATGGCGGCGATGGCGTCGAGCCGCGCACCCCCGCTCTCGACGAGGTGGACCACCCGGTCCACCAGGAGGCGCGTCTTGCCCGTGCCCGCCCCCGCCTCGACGAGGACGGGGCCCTCCGTCCAGGTGACGGCGAGATCGCGCGCCTCCTGATCGGCGAGGGGCTTGCGCCGGCTCATGCCTCCTCCTCCTCCGGTCCGTCCGGCTCGCCGGCCGCCTGGGCCATGCGCAGGGCCTGCCGCCCGGCCGCTTCCGCCTTGCGCCGGGCGCGGGGCCCGCGCTCGGGGCCGCAGACCTCGATGAAGCCGCAATGGCCGCAGGCGGAGGAGGGCAGCGGAAAGAAAACCCCCGCCTCCGCCGAGCGGAGGAAAAGCGCGAGGAGGCGGTCCACCTGGGGCCTCAGCCGGGCCATCTCCTCCGGGGAAAGCCCGCTCAGCCGGTATCCCGCCCCCTCGGCCACGAAGGCGTAGGCCGCGCCGATGCGGGCGCCGGGCTCCAGCATCCCCTCGCCGCGCCGGACGTAGAGGTGGGGCTGGAGCCACAGGCCCCCGCCCAGCGGATCTTTCTTCTTCGGGGCGGTGCGCCCGCTCTTGAAGTCCACGAAGCGGTACTCCCCCTCCGCGCTCCGCTCCAGGAGATCGTAGCGGCCGCTCACGAGGAGGCGGCCGTCCCCCGCCTCGGGCGGGAGCGCAAGCGCCAAGTCCTTGAACTTTCCCTCGACCTCGACGGGCCGCCAGGCGGGCGGGCCGCTCCGGTAGGCGCTCCGCAGGAAGCCCTCGAGCTGGCGCTCCACGGAGGCGCGGAGGAGCCGCCAGGGCAGGGGCAGGAGGGCGGAACCGGCCTCTTCCGCCTCCTCGAACGCGCCCGCGGCGGCGGCGGAAACCGCCCCGTGAAATTCCTCCTCCGCCATCTCGCCCGGGCCCGCCCCCCGGTCCTTCAGCGAGCGGAAGAAGCGCTCCAGGGCCGCGTGGAAGAGGCTCCCGCGCAGCAGGCCGTCCGCGTCGAGCGGGGGGCCGGGCGCCTCCGCCGCGTCGAGCTCCGGGAGGCTTCCGAGCAGGAACTGATAGGGGCACTGGAAGAAGCGCTCGAGGCGGGTCACGGCGACGGCGGCCCGGGAGGGATGGAGCGGCCCGCGCAGCCGCTCCAGGAGATCGGGATCCTCCAGCATCCCATCGTGAACGGTGAGGACGTTCGGCCGCCAGCGGTCGTCGAGGGCCTGCCTGCGCCGCGCGAAGCCCGGGGCCGCGCCCAGGTGCGCGAGGGCCCCCCTCTCCGCCCGGGCCGGAGGCAGGAGCGCCGCGAGGGCCGCGAGGTCACCCTCCAGCGCGCTGACGGGCCGGCGCCGGAGGGTTTCCTTCTCCAGCCCCGGCGCGGCGATGCGGAGGATATCCGCGCCGAAGCGGGGCAGGCCCTCGTCCTCTCCCGCGATCCCCAGCGCCGAGGCGAGGTGATGCAAGAAGAGGCTCGAGGCGCGCTCCGAACGCTCCCCGTCACCCCCCGCGCGCGGGACGCCCAGCACCACGCGGCGTCCGGCCGACTGGAGCGCCAGCCAGAAGAGGTAGCGCGCCTCCGCCATCCGCTCCCCCTTCAGGGCGAGGCGGGGAGGCAGCCCTTTCTCCTCCGGGGCGAGGCGCCCGTTGAGCCGCCGCCGGAGGTCGTCGGCGAGGAGCGGGTCCTCCCGGCCGTGGGCGGGGAAGAGGCCCTCCGCCAGGCCGGGAATGGCCACCGTCCCGAAGGAGAGGCCCCGCGCCCCCTGGAGGGAGAGGATGCGCACCCGCGCCGCCTTCGGGGGCTCGCCCCCGCCCGGGCGCTCGAGGGCGAGCGCGGCCCACCGGCGGAACTCCGCGCCCTCAACCTCGCCGAGGAAAGGGTCGAGCCGCCCCGCGCCCTCCAGCGCCGCGAGGACGCCCTCTTTCCCCTCAATCTCTCCGGTCAGCGCCTCGAAGGCTCTCTTCGCCGCCTCCGCGTGGACGGAGGGGAGGGCCCTCGCGGGCAGGGCGCGCAGATGCGTGAAGAGGATGTTCAGCGCGGCCTCGAAGGTGCGCAGGGGCGAGGCGCGCCTCGCCCCTACGGACGCGGACGCTTCTTCTTCCTTCGCCCGGTCAATCGCCCGGCGCCAGCCGTCCTCTCCGTTCGCGTAAGGCAGCCGGCGGGAGAGGACCTCCCAGCGCGAGGCGAGGCAAGAATCCTCCTCCCCGCTGCCCTTGGCCGTCCGCCATTCGAGGAAGGAGGCACTGGCGGCGAAGCTCCCCTCGTCCAGGAAACGCAACACCTCGGCGCGGGGGTAGCCCCGCTCGCGCAGGAGGGGCATCCCGAGCAGCGCCCGCCCCGCCGGAGTGCGGTCAAGGGAAACTCCGCGCTCGGCGCGCGCCTCGACGCCCAGGGAGCGGCAGGTCTCCTCGAAGAGGGACGCGTAGCCCTCTCCGCCGGGGACGAGGACGGCGGCCTCGCGGCTCCCGCCGGGGGAATACAGAAGCTCCCTCACCAGCTCGAAGGCCTCGCGGCCCGGGGCGGGGGCAGAAACGATGCGGAGGGCATCCCCCGCGAGGGAGGCCCCGCCCTCCGCCGAGAAGAGGGCCCGGCCCGCTTCCGCGAAGGGTCGCTCTCCGTCCTTCTCCACCTTCCGGTCCGTGAACCCCAGGGCGCGCAGCCAGGCGAGCATGGGCCGGACGAAGGCGCAGGCGGGGGCACCCTCCTCCGCCGGGACGAGGGCGGCGGCGGGGGCGCTCCGGCAGCAGGCCTCCACGAGCCGCCGCTGGAGGGCGTTCAGGTCGGCGAAGCCGTAGAGGAGGGTGGGGATGTCCTGGGGCGACGCCTCCGCCTCCCCGCAGGCGGCGCGGAGCAGCCCCGGCTCGTCGTAAAAACCGAACGACGCGAGCCGGGCCTCGTAGGCGTCGAGCAGAAGGGCGAGGTCGCGGAGAGAATCGTCTCCCGCGCGCTGGAGATCGGCGGGAGAAACCCCCGCCTCGCGCAGGTCGGCCAGGGTGGCGGCGAGGGCCTCGTCGTAGCCGGGGATCCCCTCGGGGGGCCGGAGGCGGCGCAGCCGGCCGGCGTTCTCCCGGAGGAGGCGCGAGGCCAGGGCCGCGTCCCCGCCGGGCGGAAGGGGCCGGAGCCCCGCGCGGCGGACGCGCGGGCCCGCGATCTCTCTCGCCAGGTCGAGCGGGGTGAGGAAGTCCACCCCCGCCCAGGCGCCCTCCCGCGCGAGGCGCTCCTGCAGGCGGTCCCGCACCAGGTTCGAGATGACGAGGACGCGGCGGGCGCGGAAGGGATCGCCCCCCTCCATCCGCCGGAGGAGGCCGCCCACGAGGGCCTCCAGCCGGTGGAAGGACGCGACGTAGAGCTCCTTGGGAGGGGCCACCGCCATGCGAACTCCCGTGCCGGGTGAGCGCCCCGCTCGGCGGAGCTACCCCTCCCGGACGCTCTCCCCGAAGAGTTCCTCCACCTCGAGGAGGCGCGGGGTGAGCCCCTGCTGGTGGGCGTAGAGGACGAGCTTCTCGAGGGTTTTGCGGTTGGCCTCGAGGCCGTAGGGCCAGTAGTTCTCGCCGAAGAGGGCGCGGGTCTCCTCCACCGCCGAGGGGAGGAAGGGCACCATGGCGGAGTAGGCGCCACTGTCGGAGAGCGCCTCCATGGCGCGCCTGCGGGCCTCGCACATGGCCTTGTAGAGGCTCCTCACCACCCAGGGCTCGCGCTTCGCGATTTCCTTGCGCACCACCACGCAGTGCATGGGCGGGTGGATGCCCGAGCGGCGGTAGTACTCGACCTCGGCCGCCTTGTAGTCGGGGAAGAGCCGCTTCACCCGGGACGAGCCCTTGGCGAAGCAGGCAGGCACCTGGTGGTAGAGGGCGCCGTCCACTTCGCCCGAGTCGAGCATGTCCGAGAGGTTCTGGCCCGGCTTCATGTAGGTGAGCTTCATCCCCTTGGGCATCTGGATGGGCACCCGGGGCTTGAGGGCCGCCACCCACTCCACCGACTTCATGTCGAGGCCGTACTCCTCCGAGAGGATGCCCACGATCCAGACGACGGCGGTCATCCCCCACTCGCGGATGGCGACGCGCTTTCCGTTCAGGTCGGGAACCTTCTCCACCTTGGCGCCGGTGTTCGCGTAAGCCATCGAGTGCCGGAAGGCCCGGCTCGGGAAGGCGGGCATCCCGACGAAGGGGCTCTCGCCCGCCCCCAGGAGGAAGCAGTGCGCCCCCATGGACATCTCCGAGCAGTCGAACTCGAGGTAGTTGCACATCCGGTGGAAGATCTCGGTCGGGGGCATCTCCACCACCCGCAGGGCGATTCCCTCGGGCTTCACCAGGCCCTTGGTGAGGTAGTGGGTGCGGTCGTAGTCGCCGAACGCGCCTGTCAGCTCGAGGTCGGCCATCGCGGCTCATCCTCCTGAGGGTGTGGGAGTTCCCCGCGCCGGGGGCAGACCATCTCTCCCACACATCCCCCGCCCGCGCAAGGACGGCCGTGGCCGAGGGGGAGCTCTCAGGGGGGTGGTGTCCGGCAGGTACTCTTTCAAGCCAAACCTCCCCCCATCGCGCCCCTCTTTCCGGGTCCCCAGGCGGCGAGCCGCCTGGGCGGGGCGCTCCCTCCCCCCTTCAAGCCTGCCCGCAAGCGGACGTCGGGTCCGCATGGACCCGACCGCATGCGGCCCAAAAGGGGGGGCGGGTTCTTTCAGCCCTCGAATGAGGCGAGTTCTTTCCTTCCCCCCTCAGGGGGGGAGGTTCTGGGGGGGTGGTTCTAGGTGGACACCCCGCCCCTCCTTGACCCCCTCCCCCGTGCGTGGCATGAGGAGGGGCCGGGGGGGATTTCCCCCGTTTTCTTTTCCCATCGGCGCGAGGAAATCCCGTGGCCCGAGATGTCCGGTTCCTGCTCTGCGGCTTCGGGCGGGTGGGGCGCGCCTTCGCGCGGCTCCTGGCCGCGAAGCGGGAGCCGCTGAGGGCCGCCTACGGCCTCGACCTCCGGCTGGCCGGGATCGGGGAGCTTGTGGGGAGCCTCCACCAGCCGGAGGGCATTGACCCGTCCGAGGCGGCGGATTTCTTCGAGGCCCGCAAGGGCTTCGGGGGCCATCCCGCCCTCCAGGCGGCCTGGAAGGGCCTGGACCTCGTCCGGGAGGCCCGGGCGGAGCTCCTGGTCGAGTGCACCCCGACCGACATCCGCACCGGGGAGCCGGCGCTGGGGCACATCCGGGCCGCCCTCGGCAAGGGGATGCACGTCGTGAGCGCGAACAAGGGGCCCTTCATCCGCAACTTCGGCGAATTGCGCGCCCTCGCGGCGGAGCGGGGGGCCGCCCTCAAGCTATCGGCCGCGGCCGCGGCGGCGCTTCCCACCCTGGACGTGGCCCAGACCTGCCTCGCCGGGGCCGAGATCCTGGCCATCGAGGGGGTGCTGAACGGCACTTCGAACTTCATCCTCACCCGGATGCGCGGCGGGATGGGCTACGCCGCCGCCCTGGCCGAGGCCCAGCGGATGGGCATCGCCGAGACCGACCCCACCCTGGACGTGGAGGGTTACGACACGGCGAACAAGCTCGCCCTCATCGCGAACGTGTGCATGGGGGCGGACCTGCGCCCCGAGGATGTGGCCCGCGCGGGCATCACCGGGGTGGGGGAAGAGGACGTCCGCCGGGCGGCCGCCGAGGGCCGGGTGATGCGGCTGGTGGGCCGGGCCGAGCGGGGGCAGAATGGGCGGGTCACCGCTCGCGTCGCGCCGGAGGCCCTGCCCGCGGGACATCCCCTGGCCGCCGTGGACGGCGCCGAGAAGGGCATCACGTACGTCACCGACTCCATGGACCGGGTCACCGTCCTGGGCGGGAAGAGCGACCCGAGGGGGGCGGCGGCCGCCCTGCTGAAGGACCTCATCAATATTTACCGTGCGCCATAAGATCAGGCGCACGGGTAACCGCGCTCCCTGAACGGACGCGGACATCCACCGCGCCGCCCCGGCGGCGCCGGCGAGGAAGGACATGCCCCAGACGAACGGAGACCTCATCGTCCAGATGCTCAAGGCCGCCGGGGTCCGGTACGCCTTCGGCATCCCCAGCGGAAACGTGCTGCCCCTCATCGAGTCCATGCGGAAGGGGGGCATCGAGTTCGTCCTCGTGGCCCACGAGGGCTCGGCCGGCTTCGCGGCCGACGTGATGGGCCGCCTCACCGGGGCGCCCGGCCTGTGCATCGCCACCCTGGGCCCCGGGGCCACGAATCTGACCACCGGCGTGGGGGACGCCTACCTCGACCGCTCCCCCCTCATCGCCATCACCTGCAACATCCCGACGGACCAAATCGGCCGGCGCATCCAGATGTACATCGATCACCACGCCCTCTTCCGGCCGATCACGAAGGGGAGCCATCCGCTGCGCAGGGGCCGCGTCGCCCCGGCGGTGGAGGAGGCCCTGCGCGCCGCCCTGAGCGAGCCCCAGGGCCCGGTGCACCTCGACCTGCCGGAGGACGTCTGCCTGGCCCCGGCCACGGAGGAGGCGCCGCCCGCCCCCGCGGGGCGGAGCTTCCACCCGGCGCCCGAGACGCAGTTCCGCAAGCTGGAGGAGGTCCTCGGCGGGGCCCGGCGCCCCGTGGCCGTCATCGGCGCCTCCGCCATGCGGATGAAGGACCCGGGCCTCCTGCGCGCCTTCATCGAGAAGCACCAGCTCCCCTTCGCCTCGACCACCATGGCCAAGGGGATGATCGACGAGGACCACCCCCTCTCCATCGGGTGCATCGAGCGGGCGCGGCGCCAGGTGCAGCGGGAGTTCCTGCGCGGGGCGGACCTCATCCTCGGGCTGGGCTACGACGTGGTGGAGGTGGAGTACGAGGCCTGGATCAAGGAGGTGCCCCTGGCGAGCGTGGACATCGAGCCGGCCGACACGGGCGGCAAGGTGAACGTGGTCCACGAGGTGGTGGGGGACCTCGACGCCTCGCTCAAGCGGATGATCGATCTGAGGCCCGGCCGCTACGAGTGGCCCTCGGACGCGGCGCTGCGCCAGAAGGAGAAGTTCCAGCGCGCGCTCCGGCCCCAGACCCCCCGCTTCTCGCCCCACCAGGCCATCGACGTGGTGCGCGCCGCCCTGCCCCGGGAGGGGCTGCTCTCCTTCGACGTGGGGGCCCACACCCACCAGATCGCCAGCCAGTGGACGGCCCACGCGCCGCGCACCTTCCTCATCACGAACGGCTGGTCCTCCATGGGCTTCGGCATCCCGGCGGGCATCGCGGCCAAGCTGGCGCGGCCGGAGCTCCCGGCCGTCACCGTCATCGGGGACGGCTGCTTCCAGATGACCTGCGGCGAGGTGGCCACGGCGAAGCGGCTGGGCATCTCCCTCCCCATCGTCGTCCTGAACGACCAGTGGCTCTCCCTCATCCAGGTGAAGCAGGAGCGCCGGAGCTTCGAGGTCTACGGCACCTCCCTCGAAAAGGGGAAGGGGGCGATGCCCGCCGATCCCCCCGCGCACTACTTCGGCGTCCCGGCGGTCGCGGCGCGCGGGCCGGAGGAGCTGGAGCGGGCGCTCCGGAAGGCCCTGGGAGCGGCGGGCCCCACCGTCATCGAGGCCCAGGTGGATTCCGGCCACTACATGGAGACGGTGTACGACTGAGACGGGGGAGAAAAGAGAAGGGGGGCGGCCCGCGCCGCCCCCCTCTTTTTCGTTTCTGGAACGGCGCTCAGGCCGAGAGCGTCGTAGTGCTGTGCATGTCGTGCACCCCGTGGCCGTCCTTGCGGGGAGCGAGCTGGACCGCCGTCAGCAGGTCATCGGTGATGGCGTAGCGCTCGTCGCAGAGGGTCCAGAGGTCCTCGTTGGCGCCGGCCTTCCGCCCGTGGAAGAGAGACACCAGCACCCCGCACTCCTTGGCCGCCGAGACGGCGGGCACGAGGTTGCTGTCGCTCGCCACGAGGATGGCGTCGGTGATCTGGCCGCTCGTGGCCAGGCGCACGAGGTCCACGCCGAG